>JAWLGW010000013.1:0-20375 GCA_041690735.1 Planctomycetota bacterium | reverse complement strand
CGTAGGCCCACACGTACCGGTCGTCGGGCCACCGCTCGATCGCCTGGGTGAAGGCCTCCTCGGCCGCGGCGACCTCCCCCTGGAGCGCCCGCGCCTCGCCCAGGTGGAACCAGGCACGGGCGTGGTACGGCTCGCTCTCGACCGCCTGCTCGAGGGCCGCCCGCGCCGCGGCCAGGTCCTCCGCAGGGCTCCGACCCTCCTGTCGCCGCTGAGCGAGGCGGAGCAAGGCCTCCCCCCGCAGGGCGTGGGCGGCGGCGCACCGCGCGTCGACCGCCAGGGCTCGGCTGGCCTGCCGCTCCCCCTCCTGCCAGTTCCTGAGCCGGCACTGAGCGCCCGCCAGCCACACGATCCCCCGCGGGTCCTGGGGCCGCTGCGCGATCATCTGCTCGGCGAGGAAGATCAGCTGCTGGGCCGCCTCTTCGGTGGCCCACCGGTACAACCCCTGCGCCACCGCGTCCAGCGCCTCGAAGTCGTCGCCCAGGTGCTCGCGCGCCTGCTGCGCCCACTCCAGGTCCCGGCGCCCGTCCTCGCGCGCCGCGGCCAGGCGCGCGAGGCCGAGGCAGGCCCGCCCCCGCAGCGCCTCGTCGGAGGCCGCGGCGAGGGCCTGGCGGAACAGCCGCTCCGCCCCCACGAGGTCGCGGGCGGTCAGCAGCCGCTCGCCCTCGGCCAAGTCAGCCGCAGCGTCGCCGGGACGCGACGCCGCCTCGAGCGCGCGCACCCTCTCCTCCAGCTCGCGCTGCGTGTCCTCTCGCTGGCCCAGCCGCTGGAGCACGGCCAGAGCGTGGCGGTAGTCCGCCACGGCGTCGGCGGTGCGGCCCAGCGAGGCCCGCACCTCGCCGCGGCGAAGGTAGGCGCGCCAGTGGGTGTCGTCGGGCCAGCTCGCGATGGTGCGGCGGTAGGCCTCCTCCGCCTCCTCGAGCCGTCCCGCGCCCTGCAGCAGGATGCCGAGGTCGCCCCAGGCGCGCGAGTGGAAGGGGTCGCGCGCGAGGGCGCGCAGGTAGGCGGCCTCCGCCGCCGCCGAGTCGCGGCGACTCCGCAGCACCTGCCCCCAGAAGAAGAGCGCCCAGGCGGAGTCGGGGTCGAGCTCGAGCGCCCGCTGGAGCGGCGCCGCCGCGGCCAGCCGCGTCTCGCCGCGCCGGGAGAGGGCCGCCGCCTTCCACACGTAGCCGCGGGCGTCCTGAGGTCGCAGCTGGATCAGGCGCTCCGCGTCGGCGGCGGCGGCGCGCTCGGCCCAGTTGAGGTACGAGCCCTGGGCGCGGAGGAGCAGCGCATCCACGTCGCGCTCGTCCTGCGCCAGCACGCTGTTCGCCCGCGTGATCGCGGCGTCGGCCCGCTCGCGCCCCAGGTAGGCCCGCCCCATCCCCAGCAGCGCCGCCCGGTGGTGCACGGTGCCCTGGTGGTTGAGCGAGATGTCCACGTAGATCTTCTCCGCCCCCTCCCAGTCACGGCGCGCCAGCAAGAGGTCGGCGCGCTCCAGCCACTCCTCGGCGGTCTCCGGCTCGGGCAGGGCGGCCGGGTCGGGGAGGTCCGCCGGCAGCGCCACCGCGGGCCAGGAGTGCCAGGGGGGGAGGTCAGGCTGCGGTGGAGGCTCGAGCACCGGCGGACGCTCGCCCGTCGGCTGCGCGGGCCCGTCAGGCGAGACCAGGCGCGTGTCGCTGGGGGCCGGCCGCGCCGGCGGGCGAGCCACGAGCCAGGCGCCCGCCGCCAGGGCGCCCAGCCCGAGCCCTGCGGTGAGGAGCGGTCCGATCCGCCGCCTGCGCCACCCGCTGACCGGCGGACCCTCGCCGCGCGCCGCAGCCGCCAGCGCCGATCGAAACGCCGCGACGCTCGCCGGCCGCTCCCCCTGCGCCTTCGCCAGGCCGGCCCGGCACACCGCCGCCACCGGCGCCGGCACGTCCGCTCGCTCCTGCCGCGGGTCGGGCGCCGGGGTCTGCAGCACGTGGAACACGGTGTTGGTCGCCGTGGGTCCGACGAAGGGCGGCGCGCCGGTGAGCAGGAAGTAGAGGGTGGCCCCCAGCCCGTACACGTCGGTGGCGGGGGAGGGGGCCCCGTAGGCCTGCCGGTCGATCTGCTCGGGCGCCATGTAAGAGGGCGTCCCCGCCAGCTCGCCGGTGCGCGTCAGCGCCTCCTGGGTGGCGCCCCCGTCGAGACCGCGCACCAGCCCGAGGTCGACCAGCACCGGCCGGTCGGTGGCCGCCTCGAGGAGCACGTTGGCCGGCTTCACGTCGCGGTGCAGGACGCCCGCCGCGTGGCAGGCCTCCACCGCGCCTGCGATCGCCTCGATCAGCCGGCAGGCCTCCTCGGGCGGGGGCGGCCCCTGCCGCCGCAGGCGCTCCTCGAGGCTCTCCCCCTCGACCAGCTCCAGGGCCACGTACGCGACGCCGCCCGCCTGGCCCGCGTCGAGCAGCTTCACCAGGTTGGGGTGGCGCACCTGCCGCAGGGCCTGCACCTCGCGCCCGAGGCGGGCCAGCGCCTCGGCGGTGGGCTGCAGGAGCAGCTTGAGCGCGACGGGCAGGCCCTCCGGGCCGCGGGCTCGCCACACGGCGGCCTGTCCGCCGCGCGCCAACTCGGCCTCGAGGAGATAGGGCCCAACGCGCCGCGCGCCGCTCACTCCGGCAACATAGCCGCGCTGGCGCGAAACGGCGACAGGGTGACCTCGCCGATCAGATCCCGGTGGCCTGGGCCGAGCCGATCGGCAGGTACCACCAGCCGAACAGGCCCAGGCTCCCGCCGCGGCTCCAGCGCTCAGTGAGCTCCGCGGCGCTCAGCGTCCGATTGCCCGGGCGGCGGCCGTTGGCGTCGACCGTGCGCCGGGCCTGGTCGGGCGCGGCGGCCGCGTTGGGGTCGTACAGGTCGAAGCCGTGGGGGCCGTAGCCCACCACCAGCACGTAGTGCTGGGTGCCCCGCTCGCTCTCGATCAGGACGAGCACCGGGCGGCCGACGGCCAGGTGCTGCCGGAGGGCGTCGAGCCGCCGCTCTGGCGGGTGGTCGAAGGCGGTGCGCTGGGCCCCGCCGAGGCCGCGTCGCTCGAGCTCGTCCCCCAGGCGCCAGGGGAGCGTGCCCGACAGGGACGAGCAGCCGGGGACGGTGTGCGAGACGCGCGCCACCATCTCGCGCGGCGAAGGGCTGGCGGCGCCGATCGCCCGCAGCCCCACCGCCAGGCTGTAGGCCCCGCACTCGTCGGGCCCTTGCTTGGGGAAGGGCCCCTGACACCGCACGGCGGCGGCCGGCGGCAGCTGCCCCGGCAGCGGCAGGTGCTCGGGGCGCGCCGCGCTCCACAGGGCGGCCCAGGCGCCCCCCAGCGAGATCCCGACGGTCGCCGCGGCGAGGGTGGCCACGCGGCGGCGGCGGCGGCTCCGCTCGCCGCCCGGCTCGCGCAGGACGGTCACGCCGGCACGTAGCGGGGGTAGGCCGGCTCCCACATGGCGTGGCCGAGCAGGGCGACGCCGCGCAGCGGGACCTGCAGGATCGGCTCCCCCTGCGCGTCCGTGCTCAGGCGATAGGCTTTCATGGCTCCTCCCCCGCGCTCCCTTGTACCGTGTGAGCCCATGACCGGCATCCCGTCTCGCATCGTCTCCGGCGGCCAGACCGGCGTGGACCGGGCCGCCCTCGACGTCGCCCTGGCCCACGGCCTCCCCTGCGGCGGCTGGTGCCCGCGGGGGCGCCGGGCGGAGGACGGGCCGATCGACGCCCGCTACCCGCTGCAGGAGACGGACTCGCGCAGCTACGCGGTGCGCACCGAGCGCAACGTGGTGGACTCGGACGGGACGCTGGTGGTGACGGTGGGACCACCGACCGGCGGCACGGCGCTGACGGTGCGGCTGGCGCGGCGCCACGGGCGGCCGCTGAAGGTCGTGGACCTCGACGCGGGGCCTGACGCGGAGGAGGTGCGGCGGTGGATCACCAGCGAAGGGATCGCGACGCTCAACGTGGCGGGGCCACGGGAGAGCACCGCGCCGGGGGTGTACGCGCGGGCGGTGGCGTTCGTGACGGCGGTGCTGACGACGTGACGACGGCGCCCCGCGGAGGTACGATCTTGGAATGACGAACGCAGCCGAACACCTGCTGAACGAGGCGCTCAAGCTGACGACACGGGAGCGAGCTGCGCTGGCGCGTGACCTGATCGCCAGCCTCGAGGACCAGCCGTTGGAGCCCGCAGACGAAGTCGAAGCCGCCTGGGCCGAGGAGATCCAGCGCCGGGTCGAGCGGGTCCGCGCCGGTGAGCCCGGGATCCCCGCTGACCAGGTACTGCAGGAGGCACGAGACCGGCTCAAGCGACGCCGTGGCCAATAGTCGCCCGCAGCTCACTCCTCAGGCGCGGGAGGAGCTGTTTGCGGCCGCGGACTACTACGAAGACCAGGAGGCGGGACTCGGCGAGGACTTCCTCGATTGCGTGGCCGAAGCGCTGGCTGGGATCGCGCAGCGGCCGGAGGCCGGTCGCCCCGCACCAGGTGTCGCAGCGGACGTTCGCCTGGCGAGCCTTCGACGGTTTCCGTACCACCTCGTCTACGTCCAGCTGCCGACCGAGCTTCGCGTCGTCGCGGTCGCGCACGTTCGCCGTCGCCCCGGCTACTGGCGCAGCAGGCTGCCGTAGGTAGTGCCTTAGAACCTCCACGCCAAGCCGATGTCCCCCGACAGGATCGTCCAGTTGGCGGCGCGCATCTTGTGCCCGTCGGTGGGCTTGGGCCCGGTCAGGTCGTGGAGGTCCTCCAGCCAGCCGCTGAGCATGCTGACCGCCAGGATCCCCTCCACCCCCGCCACCAGCGGGATCCGCAAGCCCAGGCGGAACTCGGACACGTAGGAGGGGAAGCGCAGGGGGGCGATCACGGCGGTGACGCTCTCCAGGAACAGGCTGCAGCGGGGGTGGACCTGCACCGTGACGTGGTACCCGATCGTGGGGGCCAAGAAGGCGTTGACCCGGCCGCGGGCGCGGGCCTGCTCGCTGCGGAGGCGGACGCGCATCTGGGCCCAGGCGGCGCCGATCCCCACCGCGAACCGGATGTGCGGGTTGTCGCGGATCACGTAGCGCAAGAAGAACTCGGTCAGCTGCACGTCCACCAGGGTCTCGGTGGGGACGCCGCCCTCGAAGGAGACCGACTGGAAGGTCTTGCGCTTGCGCATGGGCCGGGTCGGCCCGTCGAAGAACAGGGCGGTCGAGTGAACGCCCGCCACCAGGTGGGGGTGGAACTTGACGTCGAACACGAACCGCGCCCCGGGCGAGAGCACGACCGGCAGGTGGGCGTCCTTCTGCAGGTCGATCGTGGAGGCGTCCCGGGCGCGCCCCTTCTTGACCCGCCCGTCGACCATCCAGGCCCCGCGCAGCGACAGCTCCACCCGGAAGCGGGGGATCGCGCGCGAGCGGGAGTCGTCGGGCCGAATGAACCAGTCTGTGAGCCGCTCGTCCTCCTGCTCGACCTCGTCGTCCCCCTCGCCCTGCGGGCTCGCGAGGGGCAGCAGGGCGGCCGCGAGGGAGGGCAGCTCCAGGGACAGGGGCTCCGCCAGCGAGGCGGAGTCCCAGGCGGGCGTCGTCTCCTGCGCTCGCGCCAGGGGCGCGCCCAGCAGGATGGCGGTGGCCGCCAGGGCCAGGCGACGCGCGCTCACCAGTACTTCTCGAAGGTGACGTGCCCGGGGGCGCGCGGCCGGTTGCGGCGCAGCCCTCGGGTCGCCAGCAGCGCCTGCACTTCGTCCACCATGGCGGGGTTGCCGCACAGCATGACCTGCGAGCGCGCGGGGTCCAGCCGCTCGCCCGCGGCGGCCTCCAGCGCCCCCGAGCGCAGCAGGTCGGTCACGCGGCCCTGCAGCGCCCCCTCGGGGGCCGGCTCGCGCGTCACCGCCCCCACCCACACCAGCTGCCCGCCGTGCTCCTGCGAGCGGCGCTCCAGCTCCTCCCGATACGCGAAGTGCGCCGCCACCCGGACCCCGTGGACCACCACCAGCCGGTCGAACCGCTCCCAGGGCTCGGGCGTGCGGAGCATGGAGACGTAGGGCCCCAGCCCGGTGCCCGAGGCGATCAGGAACAGCGTCGCTGCGTCGGGGACCCGCTCCAGGGCGAATCGCCCCGCCGGGCGCGGGTCGACCCACACCGGGTCGCCGACGCCGAGCGCCAGCAGGCGCGGCGAGAGGGCGCCGCCCTCCACGTCGACCACCAGGAACTCGGGTGGCTCCCCGGGGGCGGAGGCCATGGAGTAGCTGCGCCCCAGCCGGCCCTCCTCGAGGCCCAGGCGCACGAACTGCCCGGCCCGAAAGGGAGGGAGCGCGGCGGCGAGCCGCAGGGTGCGCAGGCCTGGCGCCCACTGGTGGACATGGGCGATCGCGGCCTCGCGCCAGGGCGAGCCGCCGGTGGGGCTCATGGCTGGCATGGTACAGAGGGCTGCCCGGCCAGACCACCTCGCTCGTGTCGAGCGCGGGCCGGTCTGCTTGAGTACCATGGCTCGGTCGACCGAGCCGCTGGAGGTCTCCGCAATGCGCGCCCCGACGTCGCTCGCCCTCCTCCTGCCCGCCGTCCTGCTGGCTGCTCCCGCCATGGGGCAGGAGGACGACTACGTCCGCCTCGACGGCAAGTTCGAGCGGATCGAGCAGGTGGGCCAGTACCGCATCCTCCTGCTGGAGGGCGGCGGCAGCTACCGCATGACGGATCGCACCTTCGAGGCGCACGAGCGCCTGTGGTTCTTCCTCAAGAAGGGGGACAAGGTCCACCTGACCACCAAGCGCGGCTGGGCGCTCCGGATCGAGAAGGGCTGGAAGACCGAGGCCAGCCTGCAGACGGCGCTGATCGCCAAGCTGCAGCGGGCCAGCGAGGGGGACAGGGTCCTCATCAACGGGCAGCCCTACCTGTTCCTGGCCTTCACGGGCGACCAGGTGAAGGTGTCCCCCAAGCTGCCCGGGGGCGACTTCGGCTACAGCGGCGAGGAGATGGTGTCGCTGTCCACGATCGAGACCTTCGAGCCGGCCCCCCAGGAGGAGGGGCAGGTCAAGGTCGACCTCGCCACCGACACCCTGCAGATCTTCAAGGTCGAGGCGGGCGACACCGTCAAGCTGACGCTCGGCGGCGGCGCGAGCCTGACCGGCGTCGTCGCGGCCCTCTCGCCCACCACCTGCGAGCTGCTGGAGTGGCGCGGCGGGGCCTTCGGCGAACGGCGCCGCGTCCCGCGGCCGCAGGTCCAGCAGGTGACGCACGAGTGGCTCGACTCACGCCACCGGGTGCGCCTCGAGAACGGCGAGCTGGTGGCCGAGCTGAGCCGCTACCGCCGGGCGGCGACCGGCCCGCTCGAGCTCAAGCTCAGCGTGGTCCACGACATGCCCGACGTCCTGGTGCGCGACCTCGCCGTTCAGCTGCACCTGCGCACCACCGTCGGCGGCGGCGGGGCCGCGGCGGGGATCGAGACGGTGTCCGTGCCGCCCCTCCTGCCCCGGCGGCCGCACCGAGTCGCCCACGAGGTCACCCTCGTGACCGCCCTCGACCTCGACGTGCAGCTCACCGGCTATCGGGCGCTGGGCTTCGAGCACCCCGACGTCCGGGAGCCGCTCCTGCAGGCGATCTCTCGGGGGGCGGGGCTGCCCGAGACCGCCGCCCTGTACCGCGGCGCCGGCCGGGCCAAGGACGCCCGCCTGGTTCGCCTGCTCCTGACCCGGGCCCTCTACCCCCCCGCGCGCAGCGGCGAGACCGCCGAGGATCACGCCGCGGCGGCGCGAGCCGGGCTGGTCGAGGCCGGCGACGTCGCCCTGGACGTGGTGTTCGAGGACCTCGAGGCCAAGGACGAAGCGCTGGGCCTCACCACGCTCGACGAAGGCGCGCTGGCGCGCGAGCCGTTGCCCGAGACGACGCCGCCCCTCAAGCACCGGCGCGCGCTGGTCGGCCTGCTCCCGCAGCTCCCGGGCGGGGTGGAGGGCGCCCGCGGCCGGATCCTGTTCGCCTTTCACAGCAAGTACACCGACCTCGCCCCGGCGATCGAGCAGGCCTTCGCGGCCCGCCCCGACGTCGCGGCGCCCCTGCTCCTCGAGCTGGCGGTGCCGGCGAAGCGGGGCGTCGCCAAGGCGCAGACCGACGCCGCGTCGGCGGTCCTGCGGGCGATCGGCCGCCCGGCGATCGAGCCGCTCGTCGAGGCGCTGCAGGCGGCCGGCGCCGACCTGACGCCCCTCGGCGAGGTGCGCCAGCGCTACGGCAAGGAGCAGCCATTCCGGGTGATCGAGGCGGCCCTGGAGGTCGCCCGGGCCAAGCGGGCGGAGGACTGGAGGCGCCAGCTCGGCGGACGGCTCGAGGAGGCGAAGGCCCTGGGCAAGGAGGGGCGTCTGCCCGAGGCGATCGAGCTGGCGCGCGAGGCCCTGCGGCTCGACCCCGAGGTGCCGGACGGCACCAGGGTGCTGGCCGACCTGCTGCACGACCTGGCGGTCGACAGGGAGGCCGAGCAGCTGACCGGCGAGGCGGCGCTCCTCCTCGAGGAGGCGGTCCGCCACCGGCCGGCCTCGCGCGCCAGCCTGGCGCGGCTCATGCTGGCGGGCGTGCGCCAGGACCTGGGCGCGGTCGTGGTGCGCGCGCAGCCCCACGTGGGGGCGCCCAAGATCGGCGGGCTCCTGGCGGGCAAGCGCCTGCCCGGCAAGGCGCTGAGCGCCGAGTGGGTCGAGGTCGAGAGCGACCTCGGCACGGGCTACGTCCACGCGACCTGCCTCGATCAAGCGGGCGGCGCCTTCGTCGTCAACGCCCCCCGCACCCCGCTGGTCCCGATCGAGCGGGCGGTGGGGCGGATCAAGGAGCTCGACGCCACCCTGCGCCGGGAGGCGGACAAGGTGCTCGGCACCTACTACGCGCTGGAGGCCGAGCGGCTGTACGAGGCGGCCAATCACGACGAGGCGATCGATATGTTCGAGCGGGCCGCGGCCCTGGTCCCCGACGACCCGCGCCTGGGCCTGGCGACCCGCAACTGGATCCAGGCGAACCTCGGCATCCTCGGCCTCCTGGCGATCGTGCTGGCGGGCGGCGGGGTCGGGATCGGCGTGCTGGTGCAGCGGCATCGCGCCGAGACCCGCGCCCGCGCCGAGGCAGCGGCTCTGCAGTCGGGCAAGGACACCGGCGCCTTGCGGATCGACCTGTTCGAGAGCGACATGGGGGTCACGATCGAGGAGGAGCACCAGGGGGAGGGGGACGCGCCGCCGCCCGCCTGAAGGGCGCGAATGAGTTAGGCTAGAGGCATGCCAATTCCGCGCATCACGGTCGATCCCGCACAAATGGGAGGCGTGCCCTGCATCCGGGGGCTCCGGATCCCGGTGGCCACCGTGCTCGGCATGTTGGCGGCCGGCATGAGCGAGACGGAGATCCTCGCCGATTACCCCGACCTCGAGCCCGACGACATCCGCGCAGCGCTCCAGTACGCGGCGGAGGCGGCCCGAGAGCGGGTGCTGCCGCTGGACCCGGTCAGCTGAGCGGGAGCCGACGTACGCGCACGCGATTCGGCTGAAGGATCACGACGCTGCCTGCCTCGAGGTCCTCCTGGACCGCGTGAAGGTTGGCGAGGAGCAGGGCAGCCTGTTGGGCCGGCCGGTGCGCGACGCCTTTCCTGAACAGGATCACGGAGGGCTTGCTCGCCCCGCGAGAGGCCAGCAGCATCCCGAAGTCCGTGTCCGCCGACACTACGATCCGCTCCTCCGTCGCTGCACGGTCGAAGATCTCGGCGTCGCTCGCGGCCTGCATGCTCAGGTCGCGCACGTGCATCGCGTCATGGCCTCCCTGGCGGAGCGCCTCAGCCAGCTTCGGCGACAGGGCGTTGTCGACCAGGAACCTCAGCATGCTCCTCCTCGCGTCCGGCGCCAGCGAGTCCTGGCGCGTCGCCACTGTCCTCGATGCAGGCTCGGCCGGCCACCCGTGGTCGCCAGAGCAGAGGGGCCGTGCTCAATCTGCGCGCGCCCCTGTCGGCGGGAGGCGGGCGAAGCCGACCCTCAGCAGCAAGGATCGCGCGTCAGGGCGCGATACAGCCCCCGCACGCGCGCCACGCTGTCCTCGAAGCAGGCCTCCCGCGCCACCCACTCCCGCGCCGCCCGCAGCCCGGGCCGCGGGACCGGCGCCAGGGCGCTGGCCAGAGCCGCGCGCAGCTCCTCCTCCGTCACCCGGCCGCCGACCTGCGGCGCGCGGACCAGGGCGTCGCTCGCGAACGGCAGGTCGCGATAGGCTGGCAGGTCGAGGGCCACCGCCGGCCGCTCGCAGGCGGCGGCCTCCAGGAGGGTCTGGGGGAGCCCGTCCGAGGCGGGGATCGACACCACCGCGTCGGCGGCCGCGTACAGGTCGGGCATGGCGTCGTTGGGCACGGCTGACAGGAAGAGGGCCGGCACTCCCCGCTGGCGGGCGCGGGCGCGCAGCGACGCCGCGTAGGGGCCCTCCGGCGCGCCGAGGAACAGCAAGGTCGGCCGGGGCTCGAGGCCGCCGGCGGCGGCGATCACCGCCTCGTGCTGGTACAGGGGGTGGAGCGAGCGGGGGGAGAGCAGCAGCTTGCCCTCCCCCGGCAGGTCCAGCCGGCGGCGCGCCTCCCCGCGCTCGCCCGGTCGGAACCGGCCGGGGTCCAGCCCCCAGGGCACCAGGTGGATCCGCTCGGGGCGCGCCCCCAGCGCCCGGCAGGCGTCGGCCAGGAAGGGCGACTTCGCCGTCACCCCGGCGGCGGCGGCGAACAGGCGCCGGACCAGCAGGTCGAGCGGCAGCGGCCGGCGGAGCTGGTCCTCCAGGACGTCCGCTCCGTAGACCGTAATGAGGAGCGGCGTCGGCGGCAGCCAGGCCAGGGCCAGGGCGTCGAGCTGGGAGGCGTAGTGCAGGTGGACCACGTCGGGCCGGAAGGCGAGCAGGCGCAGGCGCACCTCGGCCAGGTAGTCGAGGGTGTGGAGGAACAGCGACCGGGGGAGGTGGCGCAGGGCGGGCCGCGGCAGCAGGTCGATCGCCAGCCCGGGGTGGGCCGCCGCGAACGCCTCCGGCACCGGCTCGGTGGTCACCAGCCGAGCCTGAACCTCTCCCAGGAAGGGCGCGATCCAGTCGCGAAAGGTCCGGTTGTGTCCGGGCCCGACGAACACCACCCGCACGAGGGCCCTCCGGGCACCTGTCTGGAGATCCGGTCACCCTGCCCGCGACCTGTCCGGCTTCGCGAGCACCTGCGGGATCGTAACTCCTTTGCCTGTCGCATGGCGCGAGGCGTGCTCGGGAGCCGGCCATGAAGCTGAAGCCGAACGTCCAGGCAGGTCAGCGAGACCTGAGCCTGATCGAGATCATGATCGCCACGGTGATCCTGGCGATCGCCATGCTGGGGATCGCCGCCTCATTCCACACGGCTCAGGCTGCGCACACGTCCGCTCGCGAGCGGCAGGCGGCCATGAGCGCGGCCGCGGACCAGCTCCAGAGCGCCCTGACGATCGCCTATACCGACTGGGCGACGTTCTCGGCCAAGGGCGCGGCGACGCCGCCGATCGAGTCGTTCCACGTGGTGCTGCTGAACGACGTCTCCGAAGCGGCGCCTGCCTCGAGCACTCCTCCGGCGGGCGCCATGCGGCCCGCGCCGACGTCGGCGCCCTTCTGGCCGGCGGACTACACGAACAGCAGCACCGCCGTCCTGCATCCGGGACTGGTGGAGTACGTCGTCATCAACGAGGACCTCGTGGACGTGCGGGTCACCGTGGGCTGGCGGACGCCCCGCGGCGGCTTCGACCACGTCACGTTGACCCAGCGCATCTTCAATCCGGAACTGTGAGCGAGCTAGCATGAGGCACTCCTTCTCCCGAGCCTTCTCGCTGTTGGAGGTCCTGGTCGCCTCGGCGATCCTGGCGGTCCTGCTGCTGGCGACCGCCAGCCTCATGATTACGCTCCAGCGGGCGAACGCCCACACCGGCGCGTCGATCGACATGGACCAGCAGATCCGGACCGTGCTGACGCAGCTGCGGAGCGACATCCGGCAGAGCGGGTTCGACAGCGCGGGTAACTCACAGATCACGCTGGCGCCGGCGACGGGCGTCGTGGCCCAGATCCGGATCCGGACCGGCATGGACCTCGCGATCACCAACGAAGACGGGACCACCACGGACATCCGGACAGACCACACCGCGCGACTGAGCCAGAACTGGCAGCGGCGGGTGACCTACCGGCTGGTGGAGGCCGCCACGATCCCGCGGCCGGGCGGCACCCTCACCACCTACGACCTGCTCAAGACGACCGAGGAGGGCGACCCGCTGGATCCGGTCGCCACCGACGTGCCGATCGCGACCAACATCGCCGCGTTCACGTTGACGGATATGACCCCCAACGACGGCGCCTCTCCGCCCGTGTACACCTCTCCCAGCCTGGAGTTCGAGGCGGTGATCGAGGCCGCGCGGACCAACCCCGACTGGTCGGGCGGCGGCACCCCCGAGCCGATCCGGTTCAAGCTGACCGAGCGGCTGCGCGCCTACAACCGTACGCCGCTGGCGCCGTGACGAGATCCATGAAGAGCCGGCCCCCACACCCCCAGGAGGAGAAGATGAGCATGAGAGCCCGGAGACGGCAGGCGGACCGCCCCCCTCGCGAGGAAGGAGCGGCGCTGGTCATCGTCATGGTGTTCATGATCGGGATCCTCGGCATGCTGGCCTTCCTCATCCCCATGTCCCAGCAGGCGGTGGTGGCGGAGTCGCAGTCGCAGCGGATGCAGAAGGCGCAGTTCGTCCTCCAGTCGGCCGTCGCCAGCGTCAGCTTCGAGCTGCGCAAGCTCCCCTTCGAGGAGATCGCGCCCGTCGGCGACGGCCAGGGTGCCATCGGCCTGGCCGACGCCAGCGGGGACGTGCTCACGACTCTGCCCACGAACGACGTGGCCGGGGTGGAGGTGAGGGACGTCGCCGGGAGGATCATCGGCCGCTACCTGGCGATCGTGGACGAGGAGCCCGAGGACGGCGCCGTCGTCCACATCGTGGCGGGGGTGCCCGACCTCGAGGTCCACGACATGAGCACGGCCAGCGGTCGCCTCAAGGCGAAGGATCAGGTGATCCTGGCGGCCCGGATCAAGGTCCAGCCGGATGAGGTGCACTTCTTCGCCGACCGCAACGCGCTGGCCTTCGCGGGCCCGACCGCCGGGACCTCCGCCACCGGCTCGGGAAACGTCGGCTTCCAGGGGGTCGGTGACAGCGCGCTCAAGATCCGCGTCGACGCCTACGACGGCATCCACCCGCCGGCCGTCAACATCAGCGACGCGAAGTGGTACGACCAGTTCCTCGAGAACGTGGTGTACGACGGCAAGGACGCGGAAGAGGTGGAGGCCGGCGTCGCCACCACGCGGGCCGACCTCAAGGGCGGGCACAAGAACGACTCGAGCGACGGCGACGCCAGGTATCAGTACACCGTCAGCCAGCAGCCCAGCACCTCGCAGATCGTCAACGAGCAGATGCTGGTCGAGCTCTCCAACTTCTGGCGCGAGCCGGCCAGCGCCGCGAACCTGGCCGACCCCAACACCACCACCTGGAACGGGACCTCGAGCGAGACCCTCAGCGAGCCGGGGCTGGTGCACCTGACCGGCAACGTGGACGGCAAGACCCTGTCGGGTTCGGGCACCCTGGTGATCACCGGGCGGGTCGAGTTCAAGAACGGGGCCAAGCTCAACTGGGACGGCGACGTCATCGTCGCGCCCAGCGGCAACACCAAGGGGGCGCTGACCTTGAACGGCAGCGAGGCCAACATCAACGGGAACCTCGTGGTCGCCGCCAACCCGGCCGGGAACAACTCCGCCACGGCGGACCTCACGGTCACCAACAAGGGCACGCTGAACGTGCGCGGCCTCCCCGGGGACCCCGACCGCGACGGCGGCGGCTCCATCCTGGTCATGCAGTCGGGCCTCGCCACCTCCGCCATCAAGTTCGAGAAGGGCTCCACCGTCGACGTTCACGGCGTCATGGGCCTGCTCGGCAACTCGGTCGGCTTCGACATCGCGGGCAGCACGGCGGACGGCGACAGCACGCTGGACGTCGACGGCAGCCTGGTGATCGCGGTCCCGAACGACAGCGCCGACGGTGTGCACAAGTTCAGGATCGACACCGGGGGCAAGGTCGACCTGCACTTCAAGAACGGCGCCTTCGTCGACGGCGTGGAGAACGCCACCAGCGCGCCGCAGTTCGGCCAGGACAAGGACAAGCCCCCGCTGCCGACGGCCTACTCAATGGTCGGGTACTACGAGACCCAGGCGAGCGGGGTGTGGCCGACCGAGTTCGCGAGGCTGTTGGGGCTGGTCGGCACGACCACCGAGAACTCGCTGCCGGGCATGGATTGAGCCACTCCCCTGCGCGGACGCAGCGGGCGAACCCCAATGGACTCCGCCGGGCCGGGGTCCACGAGGAGTCGACGACGCCATGAACTGGCTGCCCATCTTGATCGCCACGCCGCTCCTGCTCGGCTTGCAGTTCGTGGGCCTGGACGAGGCCCTGGAGGCCGCGCGGGATAAGGAGCGCCTGCGGGGTCGCGTCAGCGCCGCCATCGCCCAGCAGGCCGTGCGCGCCATGGCGGAGTCGGCCGACGCGGAGCTCCCCCCGTTGGTGGCGATCGCCAGAGCCGGCGACGCGACGGATGCCGCGACGCAGGCCCTCCTGCGCCGGTACCTCGAGCGCCCCCACGCGCTCCCCCTCGACTTGCTCCTCGGGCTCCCGCCCGAGACGGTGCGCGCGGCGGCGGAGCGCCTGGGGACCTGGAGCCGCGCCTACGCCCAGGCGCTGGACGAGCGGGACGCGCCGCCCTCCCGCGAGGAGCTGCGGCTCTTCGTCCGCGCGGCCCCGCCGCTGTTGGTCGCCGAACGCCTCCGGGCCCTCGCAGCCGGCGAGTCGCACCGAGAGCTCGACGCCTTGTTGGCCGTGACCGGGGAGTCTCCGGACACGGAGGGCATGGTCGCGGCGCTGGCCGCGCTCGAGGCCCCGGCCGCCGAGCAAGGCGTTCGCGGAGCCCTGGTGGCGCTGGTGGCGCGAGACGCGGGCCTGGTGTCCACGATCCTGACGCGGCTCGAGACGGCGACGTTCACCGCCCGAGCCCGGCTCCTGGCCGCGCTGGCCGGGGCCAGCGGGCGGAGCCTCGCTCCGGCGGCCGCCCACCTGGCGCACGAGATCGTCACCGCCGTGGGCGGGAGCAAGGCGGCGGCGATCTCGGCGTACGCCCAGCTCGAGGCGCGGCCCTCGACGGCGACGTTCAACGCGGTCCTGCAGAGCGCGCGCGCCGGTCTCCCCGAGGAGCAGGCCGCTGCGCTCGCTGCGCTGCCAGCGCTCCTCCATGAGTACCGGTCGGGCCTGGCCGGCGACGTCCCCGCGATCCGCGCGGTCAACCAGGAGGTCGCGGGCGTCGTCACGGCCGCGCTGAGGTCCGACGCGTCCGGGGTGCTGGTGGCGGCGCTGCAATCCGCTCGCACCCTGCGCCTGTTCAGCGAGGCTGCCCCGTTCCTCCTCGACCTCCTGGAGCGCGCCGACCCCGGGGTGCGCCAGGCGGCCGTCGCCTTGATCCCGGACAGCCTCTCCCCGTCCGCAGAGCTGGTCGACCGGCTCCTCGAGGAGCAGAAGGACCCCGACTCCGGCGAGGCGGCCTGGAGCGCGCTGACCCGCGTCGCGGGAGTTCGGCTGCCCCGCAGTCGCCCCGACCTGTGGGCGCATTGGCGGGCGACGGCGACCTTCGAGGAGGAGTAGGCGGCGCTGCCCGGTCGCACGTCCCCGGGGGCGAGCCTCCAGCCCGGATGATCCGGGCGTCCGGACGAAGAGGCCGAGGAGACTGACCGTCTCCTCGGCCTCTCCGCCATCGGGACCGACTCAGGGGAAGCCCTACAGGGATTCCCTGCCCTCCCCATCGGGCAGTGCGGAGCGCGAACGGTAGGGGGCGGCCCGATTTCGCCGCGGCGGCGAAAGCGCTACATCTCTTGGAGTGAGCAACACTCCCGCGAGAGATCAGCGCGCCCCCTCGGCGCGGAGCAGAGGTCGCATGAGGACGAGGACGGGCGGCGCGCGGGGCGCGCGCGGCCTCAGCCTGATCGAGGTCATGATCGCCACCGTGCTGCTGGCGATCGCCATGCTGGGGATCGCCTCGTCGTTTCACACCGCGCAGACCGCCCAGACCCTGGCGCGGGAGCGGCAGGCCGCGGCGACGGCGGCCCTGAGCCAGCTGCAGAACGTGGTCGAGGTGGCCTCGCGGGCCACGAGCGACGCCCAGTTCACGGCGGTCGCCGATGACTTCGGCAGCGGCGGCTTCAACAACGGGTACTTCCACGTCATCATGACCGCCGACACCGTCGACGTCGCCAGCGCCGCCGCCACCGCTCCCGCCGGCGCCATGACCCCGGCCGCCGCGGGCGCCGATTGGCCCGCGGACCGGACCGGCGACGCGCTGGTCCACGCCGGCTTCACGCAGGTCACCAGCCCGCGCACGGGCATGCTGGAGGTCACGGTCATCGTCGGCTGGCGCAGCGCCACGGGCGGCAACCAGACCGTCTCGTTCCGCCAGCTCGTGCTCAGCCCGGTGCTGTAGGGAGCTCCGCATGAAGACCGCCCCAGCCGCGCCGCGCCTGCCGGCCCGCGCCTTCTCCCTCCTCGAGGTCGTGGTCGCCTCGGTGATCCTGGCGGTGCTGCTGCTCGCGACCGGGAGCCTGCTGGTGCCTCTCCAGCGAGGGACCGCCCACACCACGGCGACCGTCGACATGGGCCAGGACGTGCGGCGAGTGCTCGCCGACCTGCGGCGCGAGGTGCGGCAGACCGGCTACCGGCCCGACCCCGCCGACGACTCCCGCGACATCGACTCCGCGGTGCAGATCACGTCGGTCGTCGCCGGCAAGACGGACAGGCTCGTGCTCCGCCTGCGCACGGACTTCCTGCGCGAGAAGCCTGACGGCACCGCGTTCGTCTACGACGCCAGCACCGGCGTCGACGAGGAGTACGACTACAACTGGGGCCGCGAGGTGACGTACGAGCCCGTGGCCAGCGACACCGTCCCGAAGCCCGGCGGCGCCGAGCAGCGGTACGCCCTCCTGAAGACCACGCGGGAGTTCGACCCCGGGACCGGCGATTGGGTCCCCGCCGCGACGCGCGTTCCCGTCGCCAACGGCCTGAGCCTGTTCCGCATCACCCCGCCCCGCGTCACGCCTGAGGGGAGCCCTGCAGACGACGGCGACGCCGACACGACGCTCGAGGGGGGCGAGGAGCTCGAGGTGACCCTGGAGGCCTGCCGGACCAACCCGGACTGGTCCGGCGGCGGGACGCCCGCGCCCCTGCGGCTCAAGATCAGCGAGCGGCTCCGGGTCTACAACCGCCACCGCCACGCCACCCAGAAGGCGAACTGAGGCCTCGATGAAGCACCGGAAGCACGAGAGGCAGCCGCGGGTCGACGTCGAGCGCGAGCGCGCCGGCGGCGCCTCCCGCGAGCGCGGCGCCGCCCTGGTCGTCGTCATGGTCTTCATGCTCGGGATCCTGGCGCTGCTGGGGTACCTGATCCCGACCGCGCGCATGTCGATCGTGGCGCAGAGCCACACGGAGCGGGCGCAGCTGGCGCAGCTGGTGCTGCAGTCGGCGATCCACGAGGCGATCTGGGAGGCGAGGCTGGAGACCGACCTCGACGGGACGCCGGACGGGGCCGGCGCGCGCGGGACCTCCACCCTGGGCGACGCGCTGCCGGGCGTCCCCTTCCTGGACACCAGCGGCAACCCGATCGGCTACTACGCGTCGATCGTCGACAACTCCCCGGCCGACGGCCCGGTGCTGTACGTCGTGGCCGGCGTGCCCGACCTGGCCGCCTACGCCGGCGCCGGCGCCTCCCTCAGGGAGAAGGACCGGGTCCTGCTGGCCGCGAAGCTGAAGTTCGAGTCCTTCAAGAGGGACTGGGGAGATCGGACGGCCCTCGCCTTCGCCGGCAGCGCCAGCTCGGCGGCGAGCGGCAACTTCGGGTTCCAGGGCACCTCGCCCGGCGAGCTCAACATCGACGTGGAGGGCTACGACTCGGACGGCGACGGCACCGCCGACAAGTACGTGCCGGCGGTGAACATCAGCGACCCCGACCTGCGCGAGGCGTTCCTGCGCGAGGTGGTCTACGACGGGGCCTACAACGCCACCGCCACCGAGCTCGAGAAGGCCGCCGCCAAGGCCCTGGTGGAGAGCCTGGGGACCAGCCGCGCCAGCCTCACGGGCGGCTCGGCCACCGACATGTCGAGCGCCAGCTACCACTACGAGGACACGGTCACCGACTCCCCCAGCGACGCCCAGCGCGTCAACGAGGAGTCCTTGCAGGCGCTGATCGACTACTGGCGGGAGCCCCTCTCCCAGACGGCAGGCCACACCATCACCGACAAGAGCGCCGTGTACACCGCCAGCGACGAGCTGGTGGTGCTCGACGCGGGGAACCACTTCGAGGGGACGATCACCGGGTCCGGGACGCTGCTGATCAAGGGCGGCGTGACGCTGCGCGACAGCGCGCGCATCGACTGGCAGGGCGACGTCATCATCGCTCCGCCCGACGGGACCTCGAGCACGACCGCCGTCAACGTCACCGACGGCAGCGACATCGACATCGACGGGAACCTGGTCCTCGTCAACGACGGGAGCAACGGCAAGCTGTCGCTCGTGATCCAGGACAGCACGGTGGACGTCGGCAACACCAGCGCCGCCGACGGGGGCGGGATCCTGCTGCTCAACGGCTCGGACAATGGCGCCGAGGTCAGGGTCGACAAGGGCGGCCAGGTCGACGCCCAGGGGGTGCTGGGCCTCATGGGCCACAGCGTCGACTTCGTGGTCGGCGGCGGCAACGCCGACAGTCACTTCGACTTCCACGGCAGCGTGATCATCGCCGCGCCCCCCGGCACCGACGACGGCAAGCTGCACAAGTTCCTCGTCGAGAAGAACGGGTACGCCAACCTCACCTTCCGCAACAGCTCCTTCGAGAACGGCGTCGCCAGCACCGAGACGGGGCGACACGGCGGGACCCCCCCGCCCCTGGTGCCGCCCAAGTACGAGGTCTTCCAGGTGGGCTACGCGGAGGTCATGGCCGGCACGATCTGGCCGGGGACGTTCCAGAGCATCCTGACCGCGGCCGGCGGCGACCCGGTCGGCTTCGAAGGCGTCTACGCCGGGAACTGAACGCGCCGACCGCGCGGAGGGGAGCGAGAGTAAATGAAGGTCGCCACGGCGCTCGTCGTTTGCTGGGTGGCGTGGGGGCTCCAGTTCGTCAACCTCGAGGAGGCGCTGCGGGCCTGCGCCGACGGCGAGCGCCTGGAGGGACGCGTCCCCCAGCTCCTCGCCGGCGAAGCCGCCCGCGCGGTGGAGGAGGCTCGGCCGAGTGAGCTCGCGCCGCTGCTGCGCGTCGCCCGGGCGGGCGGGGCGCCGCAGCCCGCGATCCAGGCCCTCCTGGCGCGGTACGGACAGCGAGGCGAGCAGGAGGCCTTGCAGGCGTTACTCGAGCTGCCGGCCGACGCCCTGCGCGAGGGCGCGGCGGCCCGGCTGGGCTGGGTCGACGAGTACGCCGACCGCCTCATCGGCGCCGACCGGTCGCCGAGCTTCAACAGGTTCGTCCTGCTGGCGCGCGTCGCCTCCGCGCGGCAGGTGGTCGCGGCGCTGCAGCGCCTGGGCGACGCCGGGCAGGGCGACCGCTTCGAGCTGCTCCTGCGGGCGGCAGGCGAGAGCGGGGAGCCGCTGGCGCTCCTCGACCTGCTCGCCAGGCTCGAGCTGCCCGACGACCGGCTCGAGCGCGCCCTGCGGGCCGGCGCAGCCCGCGTGGTGGCGGCGCTCTCCCCCGAGGCGCTGCCCGCGGTGCTCGAACGCCTCGACGCCGCGTCGTTCCAGGCCCGCGCGCGCTGGATCGCGTCGCTGGGGCAGGCGCCCCCGACCGTCCGCGAGCGTGTCGTCGCGCGCCTCGCCCGGGAGATCCTCGAGGCTCGCGGGGCCTCGCAGGGGGCCGCCTTCCTCGCGTATCGGGACCTGCGAGCGCGACCCCCCCAGGAGATCTTCTGGGCGGCGGTCGCCGCGGCGCGCGGGCAGGACGACGCCGCCGCCGGCGCGCTGGGCGCGCTCCCGGACCTCCTCTACCGCTATCGCCGCGCCCAGCGAGGCGATCCGGACGAGCTGCGACGGGCCAACGCCGCGGCGCTCACCGTCGTAGGGCAGGGGCTCGACTCCGGGAGCCCGGCTGCGGTGGCGGCGGCCCTGGAGGCCGCCCGCGTCCTCAAGCACCTCGACCTCGTGCGGGACCGGTTGCCGGAGCTGCTCGAGAGCACCGACGTCACCGTCCGCCGCGCCGCCCTCGCGGCGGCGCCCGCGGCCCTCGGGCTGACCGCGGCCTCGGCCGACATGTTGCTGAACGCCATGAAGGACGAGGACACGGGGCGCGACGCCTGCGCGGCGCTGCAGCGTCTGGCTCGGGTCAACCTGCCCTTCGAGCGTCCCGACCT
>JAWLGW010000012.1:0-20440 GCA_041690735.1 Planctomycetota bacterium | reverse complement strand
TTCTGCAGGCGGCGCAGCACCGTGTGGAGGATCCCGCCGTTCTTGTAGTAGTCGACCTCCACCGGGGTGTCGATCCGGCAGGTGACGGTGAAGGTCTTGGCCTTGCCGTCCTCGCCCTTGGCGACCACCTTCACGTCGGACAGGGGCTCGAGCGAGTCGTCGAGCGCGATCGTGAAGGTCTCCTTGCCGGTGAGGCCCAGGCTGTCGGTCGACTCGCCCTCCTTGAACTGCAGGGGGAGGACGCCCATGCCGATCAGGTTCGAGCGGTGGATCCGCTCGTAGCTCTCGGCGATCACCGCCTTGACCCCCAGCAGGTAGGTCCCCTTGGCGGCCCAGTCGCGGCTGGAGCCCATGCCGTAGTCCTTGCCGGCCAGGATCACCAGCGGGACCCCGTGCTTCTGGTACTTCACCGAGGCGTCGTAGATCGAGGTGACCTCACCGGGCTTGGGCTTGGCCTCGCTGTCGTAGGGGAGCCCCTCGATCCCGCCCGCCTTGTCCTCGGCCGGGCCCATGTAGGTGGTGTAGCCCCCCTCGGTGCCCGGGGCGAGCTGGTTGCGCAGCCGGATGTTGGCGAAGGTGCCCCGCACCATGACCCGGTCGTTGCCCCGCCGGGCGCCGAAGCTGTTGAAGTCCCGCTGCTCGACGCCCAGCTTGCGCAGGTAGTCGGCGGCGGGGCCGTCCTTGGCGATCGGCCCGGCCGGGCTGATGTGGTCGGTGGTCACCGAGTGGCCCACCTTCACCAGGCACCGGGCCCCCTCGATCGGGCTGATCCCCGGGGCCTCCACGGGCATGCCCTTGAAGAAGGGCGGCTCCTGCACGTAGGTCGAGTCGTCGGGCCAGCCGTACACGTCGCCCTCACCCCCCTCGAGCGCCTGCCAGGCCTCGGGGCCCTTGGTGGGGTCGGAGTACTTGTCCAGGAACTGCTCGCGGGTCACCGCCTGGGCCATTGCCTCGTTGACCTCCTGGCTGGTCGGCCACAGGTCCTTGAGGAACACGTCCTTGCCGGCCGAGTCCTTGCCGAGGGGCTCCTTGTAGACGTCGAGGGCCACCGTGCCCGCGATGGCGTAGGCCACCACCAGGGGCGGCGACGCCAGGTAGTTGGCCGCCGTGTGCGGGCTCACCCGCCCCTCGAAGTTGCGGTTGCCCGACAGGACCGAGGCCGCCACCAGGCCGCCCTCCTTGATCGCGTCCACGATCGGCGGGTCGAGCGGGCCCGAGTTGCCGATGCAGGTCGTGCAGCCGTAGCCGACGGTGTAGAAGCCCACCGCCTCCAGGTCGTCGAGCAGGTTCGCCTTCTGCAGGTACTCCGTCACCACCCGCGAGCCCGGCGCCAGGGAGGTCTTGACCCAGGGCTTCGCCTTGAGGCCCCGCTCGCGGGCCTTCTTCGCCACCAGGCCGGCGCCGATCATGACCGCGGGGTTGGGGGTGTTGGTGGTGGTGGTGCTCGCGGCTCACCCCACCGCCCCGTGGTCGAGCGCGAAGCTCTCCCCCCGGTGGGTGACCTCGACCTGCTTCTTCTCCCCCTTCTTGCCCGCGTCCTCGAGGGCCAGGCCGAAGCTGCCCTTCATGTCGCTGAGCAGGATCCGGTCCTGCGGCCGCTTGGGCCCGGCCAGCGAGGGCTGCACCTCGCCGAGGTCGAGCTCCAGGGTGGCGGAGTACTTGATCTCCTCGCGCTCGTCGCGCCACAGGCCGTTCGCCTTGCAGTAGGCCTCCACCAGCTCGATCTGCTCGTGGGCCCGGCCGCTGAGGCGCAGGTAGTCGATCGTCTTGTCGTCGACCGGGAAGAAGCCCATGGTCGCGCCGTACTCGGGCGCCATGTTGGCGATCGTCGCCCGGTCGGCCAGGGTCAGGTGGTCGAGCCCAGGGCCGAAGAACTCCACGAACTTGCCCACCACGCCGTGGCTACGGAGCAGCTGGGTCACCGTCAGCACCAGGTCGGTGGCGGTGGAGCCCTCCTTGAGCTTGCCGGTCAGGCGCATGCCGACCACCTCGGGGATCAGCATGTAGATCGGCTGGCCCAGCATGCAGGCCTCGGCCTCGATGCCGCCCACGCCCCAGCCCAGGACGCCCAGGCCGTTGATCATGGTGGTGTGCGAGTCGGTGCCCACCAGCGAGTCGGGGAAGGCGACCTGCGCCCCGCCCTGCTCCTGGGTGAGGACCACCCCGGCCAGGTACTCCAGGTTCACCTGGTGGACGATCCCGGTCTCGGGGGGGACGACCGTGAAGTTGGCGAAGGCCTTCTGCCCCCACTTGAGGAACTCGTACCGCTCGCGGTTGCGCTCGAACTCCCGCTCGCTGTTCACCGTGATCGCGTCGGCGCTGCCGTAGGCGTCGACCTGCACCGAGTGATCGATCACGAGGTCGGCCCGGATCAGGGGGTTGACCTTCTTCACGTCGCCGCCCAGGCGCTGCATGGCGTCGCGCATGGCGGCGAGGTCGACCACCGCCGGCACGCCGGTGAAGTCCTGCAGGACCACCCGCCCCGGCTTGAAGGCGATCTCCCGCTCGCCCACGTCGCCGGCGTCGTAGGCGGCGAGCGCCTTGACGTGCTCCTCGGTCACCTGGAACCCGTCGCAGTTGCGCAGGCAGGACTCGAGCAGCACACGGATCGAGTAGGGCAGGCGGCTGACGTCGCCCAGGCCGGCCTCGGAGAGGGCGGCCAGGCGGTAGACGGTGTATTCGCCGGACGAGGTCTTGATGGTCGTCCGCGCCTTGAACGGATCGAGCGGCGTGTCGGTCATGGGGGGTCTCCCTGTTCGGGTGGCGTTGTACCGGGCGGGTGAGGTCTTCGGGGCGTCAGCGCGACCTCCATGACGCTCACGATAGGGTCGGAGGCGGCATAATGGAAATCGATCGTCCGAATAATCAGGATAAAGAACTGTTATGGAGCTCTCGCCCCTGCGCTCGTTCCTGGTCCTGGCGCGCACCGGCAACGTGACCCGGGCTGCCGAGGAGCTCCACCTGACGCAGCCGGCCGTGAGCAATCAGCTGGCGCGGCTGGAGGGTGAGCTGGGGCAGGCCTTGTTCGACCGCACCCCCAAGGGCGTGGCGCTGACCGAGGCCGGTCGCCTGTTTCGGCGCTACGCCGAGGAGGCCCTGGGGCGGCTCGACGACGGGCGGGAGGCGCTGGCCGAGCTGGCGGGCCTCGAGCGGGGTGCCCTGGCCGTGGGCGGCGGCGCCACCGCCACCACCTATCTGCTCCCGCCGCTCCTCGGCAAGTTCCACGCCGAGCACCCGGCGATCCGGCTGTTCGTGCGCGAGCAGGGGAGCGAGGCGGTGGTGGCGGCCGTCGCCTCGGGTGAGCTGGACGTGGGGCTGGTGACGCTGCCGATCCACACCCCCAGCGGCGTGCGGCTGCGGGTCGAGCGGTGGGTCGAGGACGAGCTGTTGCTGCTGGTCCCGCCGGGGTCGCCGCTGGAGCGGCGGCGGACCTTCCGGTGGCGCGACCTGGAGGGGCGGTCGCTGGTCCTGTTCGAGGCGGGCAGCGCCGTGCGCGCCCTGATCGACCAGCACCTGGCGCGGGCGGGGATCTCCGTCGAGATCGTCATGGAGCTGCGCTCGATCGAGTCGATCAAGCAGATGGTCGCCCAGGGGATCGGAGCCGCCGTCGTGAGCAGGTTCGCGCTCCGCCCGCGGCGCACGGCGCTGGCCTGCGCCGACGGGCCCCTCAAGCGAGACCTGGCGCTGATCACCCGGGCGGACCGCACCCCGAGCGCCGCGGCCAACGGCTTCTTGCGCCTGCTGCGCCGGCGCTAAGGCGGCGTCGGAGCATCGCTCCCGGACGACCGCGCTCAACCGCCAAGGCGCCAAGTCCTGACCGCCAAGATCGCCAAGAAGAGGATGATGGGGAAGGGAGCTGGCGGTCGAGCGGCAGCTCCTCCCTTGGCGCTCATGGCGTCCTTGGCGGTCGGATCTTCGCGCCCTTGGCGGTTGCTGACCTAGTTCGACGCCGCCTTAGGCCTCCACCGCGTCGCGCACCGCCTCGAGGAGGCGGGCGGGGCGGAACGGCTTCTCGAGGAAGGCGTCGCCCATCGCCGCCAGCGGCGACTCGAGGCCCTCCAGGTACCCCGACATGAAGAGGACCCGCAGCGCCGGGCGGAGCGCGCGCGCCCGCTCGGCGAGCAGGAGGCCGCTGCTGCCGGGCATGACGACGTCCGTCACCAGCAGGTCGATCGCGTTGGCAGGGTCCTCGCACAGCGCGAGGGCCTGGGCCGCATGCTCCGCCTGGAGCACGGTGTGGCCGGCCCCCTCCAGGACCTCGACCACCAGCTGCCGGACCAGGGGCTCGTCCTCCACCACCAGGACCCGGGCGTGGCTCGCCGTCCGTGGCGCGGGCGCCCGGCCGGGGGACGGCTGCTCGAGGTGGGCCGCGCAGCAGGCGTGGGGCAGATGGAGGGTGAACGTGGTCCCGGCGCCCGGCGCGCTGTCGACGGTCACCTGCCCGCCGCTCTGCCGGACGATCCCGTAGGCGGTGGCGAGGCCCAGCCCGGTGCCCTGCCCGGGCTCCTTGGTGGTGAAGAAGGGCTCGAACACCCTGGCCGCCGTGGCGGCGTCCATGCCCGCGCCCGTGTCGCTCACCGTCACTGTCACGTAGGGGCCGGCGGCGAGGTCGAGGGCGGCGGCCTGGCTCGCCTCGACCTCCTCCGCCGCGACGCGGACCGTCAGGGCGCCGCCCTCCGGCATGGCGTCGCGAGCGTTGACGACCAGGTTCACGAGGACCTGCTCCAGCTGGGCCGCGTCGGCGTAGACCTGGGGGCTGCGGCTGGGGACCTCGGTCCGCAGCTCGATGTGCTCGCCGATGAGGTGGCGGAGCAGCTGCGCCGCGTCCTGCACGAGGCGCCCCACGTCGACGAGCTCGGGCAGGAGGACCTGCCTGCGGCTGAAGGCCAGGAGCTGCCGGGTGAGCCGGGTCGTGCGCTCGGAGGCGCGCAGGATCTGCTCCACGTGACCCCTCAGAGGGGAGCCCTTGGGCAGCCCGTCGCGCACCAGGAGGGCGAAGCCGGAGATCGCCATCAGCATGTTGTTGAAGTCGTGGGCGACGCCGCCCGCCAGGCGGCCGATCGCCTCCAGCTTCTGCGACTCCCGGACCTGTCGCTCGAGGCGGGCCTGGTCGGTGACGTCGAGCGCGGCGACCACCATGCCGACCACCTGCCCGTCCTGTCGCTGCGGGATCCACCACTCCTGGTAGTGGACGTCGTCGATCGAGAGGGTGCCGCTGAGCTGCTCGCCGGCGAGGACGCGGCGGAAGACGCCGCGGAGGTCGGTCTCCGCGCCGTCCTGCAGGACGACGGGCAGGTCGCCGTACCTCTGGAGCAGGTCCACCCCTTCCAGCTCGCTGGCGGTCTTGCCGTACGAGGAGAGGCCGCGGCCCTCGATGAAGGTGATGATCCCCCTCCGGTCGACGGTGAGCACGAGGACTGGCGCGTTCTCGAGGACCACCCGCAGGTGGGACTCGGCGCGCTGCCGGGCGCGCTCTTCGCGGCGCAGGTCGGTCACGTCGGCGATCAGCTCGAGCCGACAGCGCTCGCCCCACACGTCGATCGCCACCGCCGACACCAGCACGTCGCGCCGCTCGCCGGTGGAGGTGCGCCACTCGGCGGGCACGTTCTCGACCGACTCCCCCGCCGCCAGCAGCCGGTCGACCTCCTGCTGCTGCTCGGTGTCGATCCAGCCGGCGAGCTCGCCGCGGGCGCGGCCGATCACTTGATCGCGGTCGAGGGCGAGCAGCTCGAGGTAGCGTGGGTTGGCGTCGAGGACGACCCGGTCGCGCTCGCGCACGATGCACTCCGCGCCCGGGCTGGCCTGGAAGGCGAGCGCGAAGCGCTCCTCCGAGCGGAGCAGCGCCTCGTGGGCGGCCTGCTCGTCGGTCACGTCACGGAGGATCGACAGGTTCCGGCGGGGGAGGAAGCCGGCGCGCGCCTGATAGGTGACCCGGCGGCGCGACCCGTCCGGGCGGCACAGCTCGCCGCGCCCGCTCAGGAAGCCTCGCTCTCGGAGTCGGCGCCGCAGCCCTTTCAGGTCCTCCTCGCCGAGGCCCATGAAGTCGACGGCGCGGCGACCCAGCAGCTCCTGGCGCGGCAGGCCGAACAGGGCGCAGGCCGCCGGGTTCGCCTCGACGATCCGTCCCTCGGGCTCGTCGGTGACGATGATCGCCTCGGCCGCGGCCTCGAACACCGAGTCCAGGAACCGTTCGCGCTGCCGCAGCGCCTCCTCGGCGCGCCGGCGCTCCGAGACGTCGCGCATGATCGAGAGATGCCGCCCCGGCAGGATGTTGGCGCGGGCGGCGTACTCGACCTCGCGGACCTGCCCGTCGGGGCCGCGGACCGTGAAGGCGCCCTCCAGGTGGCCCGCCTCGAGGAACGCGCGCCAGGTGAGGTCGACGTCGAGCCCCGGACCCGCGAGCTCGGCGACGTCGCGCCCCAGCAGCTCGTCGCGGGGGAGCCCGAACAGGGCGCAGGCGGCGTCGTTCGCGTCCAGGTAGCGGCCCGCGTCGTCCGCGATCACGATCGCGTCGAGGGCGCCCGCGAACACGGCGCGCAGCAGGCGCTCGCTGTCGCGGAGCGCCGCGACCGTCCGCTGCAGGAGGTCCGGACCGTCGGTGACGGCGGGATCCGCCTCGCCCTCGGGCCCCCGCTCGACCGCGCGCTCGGCTTCAGCCAGGCGGCGACGGAGACCGGCGAGGTCCTCCCCCTCGGGCACGGAGGCCTAGCTCTCGTCGCCAGGCTCTGCGGCGGCCGGCTCCACCAGGCGGGCGTAGTGCTGGAAGCCCCGCGTCGTGGCCACCTCCTGGAAGGGGATCCTCGCCCGCACCAGCTCCGCGCAGCGGCGGTGCGCGTCGTCGATCGCGTCCTCGTCGTTGGGGGCGGCCACCTGCGCGGACGCCAGCGCGGCGGCCGCCGCGGCGGCGGCGACCCCGAAGGGCGACTCGAAGGTGGGGACGTTGACCGCCGCCGACACGGCAGAGGTGGCGTAGCCGGCCGTGGCGGCCTGATCGACCAGCTGCTCGGGCGCTTCCTTGTAGATCGCCAGGATCTGCTGGGCCAGGCTCCGGCAGTCGTCGACGCTGCTCCCCTCGCCCTGCGCCCACCGGGCGGCCGTGTCGAGCACCGGCCGCAGGTGATCCTCTTGCTTGCCGTCGGGCAGGAGCGACAGGGCGAACCGCGCGCAGTCACAGGCCGCCAGGGTGACGAGGCGAGGGTCCGCCTCCAGGATCCCCGCCAGCCACAGCAGCCAGTCGCCGCGAGGGCACTCCTGCCAGGCGTGCCCCAGGTCGTCGGCGTAGCGACGCCCCCAGTCCACCGCGTGGTGGCCGGCGGGCATGCGCTGGAACATGAGGCTCACCGTGGCCACGTCACCGCCCCTGCCCCTGCAGGGCGAGCTGCCCGCAGGCGGCCAGGATCGCGTCGCCGCGGGGGCGGCGCAGGTGGACCTGCTCGACCCCGTGGCGGACCAGGGCCGCGCGGAACGCCTCCACCCGCTCGGCGGCGGGGCGGGCGAACGGCGCCCCCTCGTGCGGGTTGTAGGGGATCAGGTTGACCTTGATCTTGTCGGCCACGCGCCGCAGCCGTCGGGCCAGGTCGCGCGCCTGCTCGGGCGCGTCGTTCTTCTCCGCCAGCAGCACGTACTCGAAGGTGACTCGGCGCCGCCCCGGGAGCGGCAGGCGGCGCACCACGTCCAGCAGGACGTCCATGGAGAACCGCCGGTTGACCGGCATGATCTCGCGCCGGACGGCGTCGTCGGGCGCGTTGAGGGAGATCGCCAGGTTGACGTTGGTCCGCTCCAGGAAGGGCTCGATCCGGTCCGCCAGGCCCACCGTGGAGACGGTGATCCGCCGCTCGGGGAAGGCGAGGCCGGAGGGGTCGGTCAGGACCCGGCAGGCGGTGACGGTGCCCTCGAGGTTGTGGAGGGGCTCGCCCATGCCCATGAAGACCAGGTTCGTGAGCCGCCGCTCCAGCCGGCCGCCCGAGCCGCGCCCGACCTGCAGCACCCGGGTGTCGCCCCGCTCCTTGAGGATCCGCTCGGCGATCGACACCTGCTCGGTGATCTCCCAGGGGCGCAGGTCGCGCGTCAGCCCCATGGTGGCCGTACGGCAGAAGGTGCAGCCCATGGCGCAGCCGACCTGCGTCGACACGCACAGGGTGCGGCGCTCGCCGTCGGGGATCAGCACCGACTCGACCTCCCGCCCGTCGTCGAGGCCGACCAGGAGCTTGGTGGTGCCGTCGGGCGCCGTGCGGGCGGTGGTCGGCTCGAGGCGCGGCAGCAGCGCTTCGGCGGCCAGCCGCTCGCGCAGCGCCTTCGAGAGGTCGGTCATGGCCTCCACGGACTCGGCGCCCCGCCGCCACACCCAGCGGAACACCTGGTTCGCCCGGTACGGCTCGATCCCGCGGGCCACGAACGCCGCCCGCAGCTGCTCTCGATCCAGGTCCTTGAGGTTGAGCGCCCCCGCCCGCTCCAGCTCCCGTCCCCGCGTCACGGCCTCCTCCTCGGAGCAGCCTAACCTGTGCGGAACACCTCGCGCATCTCAGCGGTTAGCGGTTAGCCGTTAGCAGGAGGAGGGCACCCTCCAGCGACAGCTCTAACAGCTAACAGCTAACAGCTAACAGCTCAAAAAAGCAGCGACCGCCGGCCACGGCCGGCGGTCGCCCATCGCGCGCGGCGGGCTCGGCGCCCGTCAGTCGATCTTGACTTCGATCGCCCCTTCGCTGGGTCCGGTGGTGGGGCGCTCGGCCGCCTCGGCCGGGCCCTCTGCCATCTCCTGCACCAGCTCGGGGGGCGGGGGCGGGGCCAGGTGGATCTTGCCCTGCAGCACCTCCTCCAGCGCGATCTGGATCGGGTTGCGGGACTCGAGGTCGACCAGCTTGCGCTGGCGCCCCTTCACGAGCTCCCGGCAGCGCTTCTGGATCAGGGTCGTCAGCTCGAACGTGTTGCCGACGTACTCCTTGGCGCGATCCCACCGTTGCAGGTCCACGGCAGCCTCCCGGGCCTTTGGCCCCGATGTCGAAGATCGCGCAGGATACCAGCGATCCGCCGGTTGTCCACGGTTGGCACGGGTTGAGCTTAGGGCGGCCCGGGCCTTGGCGCGCAGATACTTAGCGCCTCAGGAGCGCCCGTCGCTGGGCCTCGGCCCAGGGACAGCCGGAGCACCCGCTGCGGCAACAGCCCTTGCCCTGCTTGGCGGGCGGGAGGGGCGGGGCGCCCGGCCCGGGCGGCCGCTGCTGGGCCAGCCCCCCCGCTCGCCCGTGCTGAGGAACGCGGCGCAGCGAGCCGACGGTGAGGCGAGGTCGGTGTCCCATGGGCCCCATTCTCGCCGTCCCGGCAGCGATCGGGAAGAGCGGTAGGAGCGGTAGGATCGGGCGCATGGTGCGACCCTTCAGCGACCAGACCGCCCTCGTCACTGGCGGCGCCTCGGGCATCGGCGCCGCCCTCGCCCACCAGCTCAGCGCCGGAGGCGCCCGGGTGGTGGTGGCGGACATCGACGGCGAGGCCGCGGCGCGCGGCGCCGCCGCCCTCGCCGGCGGCGAGGCCGCCACCCTGGACGTGCGCGACGCCGAGGCGGTCGAGGCGCTGGTCGACCGGCTGTGGAGGGAGCGGGGCGGGATCGACCTCCTGTTCAACAACGCTGGCGTCGCCGTGGCGGGCGAGGCCCACGCCTGCTCCCTCGACGACTGGCGGCACGTGCTCGACGTCAACCTCAACGGGGTCGTCCACGGCGTGGCCGCCGCCTACCCCCGCATGGTCGAGCGACGGCGAGGGCACATCGTCAACACCGCCTCCCTGGCCGGGCTGATCCCGGCGCCCTGGCTGGCTGCTTACGCGGCCGCCAAGCACGCGGTGGTCGGCCTCTCCGCCGCCCTGCGCGCCGAGGGGCGCGCTCACGGCGTCCGGGTCAGCGCGGTGTGCCCGGGCTTCATCGCCACGCCCCTGGTCGACGAGCGGGTCGTCGTGCGGGGCCTCCCCCGCGAGATCACCCTGGCCCAGGTCGGGGTCCGACCCATGGCGCCCGAGGCCTGCGCCAAGGCGATCCTGCGGGGGGTGCGCAAGAACCGCGGCCGGATCGTGGTGACCGGGCACGCCCACGTGATGCACCTCGTGCATCGCCTGGCGCCCGACCTGTTCGCCTGGCTGGCGGCGCGAGGGATCGAGCGGGGCCGCGCGCAGCTGAGGATGAAACAGAGAATATGAACATGAACTGGGAACGGGGAATGAGGCGCATTTCTCATTCCATTCCTCATTCCCGGTTCATGTTCATGTTCCCTGTTTCTTAGAAGATCCCGAACACCACCCCCTGAAAGGTCTTGTCCGGCAGGCTCGCTCGCAGGCCGCGCAGGCCGCGGCGCATGTCGTTCATGGTGTCGTCGAGGCGGGCGGAGGCGTCGAGGAAGTTGGTGCGCGCGGTCTCGTCGCGGAGCGCGTCGCTGTGGCGGACGCGCTGGAGGCCGCCCTCGAGGCCGGACAGGAGCTGCCTGGCCGACTCTCCGGCGTCGTCCGCGCCCAGGGCGCCGACCAGCCCCTCGCCTCGCACCGCCGCGCCCGTCGCCCGCTCGAACCGGTCCACCGTCTCGTAGGCGGTGAGCTCGTCCTCGCCCCGGATCAGCCGGCCGACGCTCCCCTCGCCGGCCGCCGTCTGGCGCCACACCTCCCCCTGCTGCAGGACGACCCGGCGGGTGTCATGACCCAGCGTCGGCTGACCCAGCCACCGGCCGGCCGTGCCCTCGCCGCGGACCACCTCTCGCAGGCTGGTGCGGAGCTGCCCGAGGGTCCGGTCGAGGGCGGCCATGGTGTCGCTGACCGCCTCCAAAGCCGCCGGCTCCAGCAAGCCGCTGCCGGCCTCGCCTCGCTCGACCCGGGCCAGTCCGTCGACGACGTCCTGCCAGGTGCGGTCGAGGTCGCTCAGGCCCTCGTCGAAGGCCAGGGCCGCGTCCCTGTCGAACAGCATGTAGCCCGCCGGGCCCGAGTCGGGCTGCTGCATCTCGCGGGTGACGCGCGCCAGATCGGTGATCGTGCGGTTGAGCTCCCGCCGGATCTCCTCCCCCGGGGCGCCGGTGCCGCCCAGGCCGGGCCGGATCCGACCCTTGAGGCGGATCCCCTCCGGGAGCGGGCGGGACCCGGGGTCGCCGGGCTGCAGGTCGATCGCGACGTAGCCCAGGGCGCCGGTCGGCACCACCTCCACGGCGATGCCGTCCTCGTACAGGGGAAGGTCCGGCTCGACGTCCAGGATCACCAGCTGGCGATCTTCGAACAGCCGGATCTCACCCACCCGGCCGGCCCGGCTGCCCTTGACCATCACCGCGTCGCCGACCTCCAGGCCGCCCACGTCCTCGAACAGGACGGGGATCCGACGCCATTCGCGCAGCTGCTCGCGGTGGACGTAGGTCACGTAGTAGCCCAGCCACACGCCACCGACCACCAGCACCAGGGCGACGGACGCGACCAGCCGGAAGATGCGACGACGGGTGGGCATGAGCGGCGAGGTCCTCTAGAAGGCGGCGAACACCGCGCCCACGAAGGCGTTGACGGGCGCCTGCTCGCGCAGGTCCTCCATCGAGTCGCGGAACTCCACCACCAGGCGCTCGACGTCGGCGGCGATCCGCGCCAGCCGACCTCGCAGGGCGTCGTCGTGCACCAGCAGCCCGATCGTGCCGGCCTTGGGGTCATCGATCGCGCGGGTGATGCTCGCCAGGTGGTCGAGGGTCTCCCGGGCGTTCTCCCCCGCCTCCTCGGTGAGGAGCACCCCCATGAGCCCCTTCTCCTCGTCGATCTTCTTGGTGATCGAGGACAGGTTCTCGGCGGTCGAGGCGGCGCCCTCGTACAGGCGGTCGTCCTCCACCAGCTTGCCCAGGGTGCCGCGCCCGCCGGCGACCTCGCCGCTGACGTACTTCACGTCCTCCACGATCCCCCGCACGCTGTTCGCCATGTGCCGGTTCTCGTCCACCAGGGCGCCCACGGCGCTGTGGCCCTCGTCGGCGCGCTTGAGGATCGTGGACAGGCTCTGCAGCGACTCCCGCCCGGCGTCGACCGCGCCCTCGAAGTCCTGGTGCAGGTCGCTCTCGTCCTGGAGCAGCCCGCCGACCACGCCCTCGCCCGCCTCGACCCGCGCCATGATCCGGTCCAGGCGCAGCGCCGCGTTGCTCATGCCCTCGGCGACGCCGCGGATCTTGCTGGCGCCGTCCTGGTCGTTCACCAGGTAGCCGAGGATGTTGTCGGTCTGGGTGAGCTGCTGGGAGACGTGCTTGACGTTGTTCACGATCTCCTTGACCGCGGCCTTGTTCTCCTCGACCAGCTCGTTGAGGGTCTGCAGCAGCTCGCCCTCGGCCTCGCCGCTGATCACATCCACGTCGTCCGGCGGGACCTGGCGCAGGTCGTCCGGTTCCTTCTTGACCGCCCGATAGGCCGGGCGGGGTCCCTCCTTGCGCCCGCGCTCGATCTCGACCACCCGGCCGCCGAGGGGCGAGAAGGGGGTGACCCGGACTTCCGAGCCCTCGCGGTAGATCTCCACGTCCTCGGCCACCTCGAGCAGGGCCCGCACCTTGCCCTCGGGGAGCAGCCGGATGTCCGCCACCTCGCCCTTCTCGTGGCCCTCGACGCGCACGGGGTCGCCCTCGCGCAGGCCGTAGACCTTCTCGAAGTCGACCACGTAGTACTTGGTGCCATGGAAGCTGATCCCGCTGACGAGGATCGTGTAGACCCCCAGCACGATCACCGCCACGAGGAACACGAGGCCCACGACCAGCTCGGTCACGTTCTTGCTCACGCGCCCCCTCCTTGCTTCCTGCGGGCTTCGACCGCCTTGCGGACGAAGCGACCCGACGTGGTGCGCGTCACCAGCGCCTCCTGGGTGCTCAGGCCGCGGATGAACTGCTGCACGTACGGCACGCTGGAGCTCTGGATCTCCTCGGGCGTGCCGAACTGGACCACCTCGCCCTGGTGGAGCACCGCGATCCGGTCCGCGGTCCGATAGGCGCTCGCCATGTCGTGGGTGACGATGATCTGCGTCACCCCCAGGCGGTCCTTCATCTCGTTGACCATCTCGTCGACGGTGGCGGTGGAGATCGGGTCGAGCCCCGAGGTCGGCTCGTCGTACAGGATCACCTTGAGGTGCTCCTCCATGACCACCGCGCGGGCCAGCCCGGCCCGCTTCTTCATGCCGCCCGAGATCTGGTCGGGGAACTGGTCGCGGGCCTGTGGGATCGACAGCAGCTCGAGCTTGCTCATGACCCGCTCCTCGATCTGCTTGGCCGTCATGTCGGTGTTCTCCTGCAGCGGCAGCGCCACGTTGTCGAACACCGTCAGCCAGGCCAGGAGCGCGCCGAACTGGAAGTTGACCCCCAGCTTGAGGCGCGCCTTGTCGAGCTCCTCGCCGTGGATGTGGGTGATGTCCTCGCCGTCGAGCCAGATCTGGCCCTCGTCGGGGTCGAGGAGCCGCATGATGTGCTTGAGCGTGACGCTCTTGCCGGTGCCCGAGCCGCCGATGATGCACACCGTCTCGCCGGGGTACACCGCCAGGTCGATCCCCCGCAGCACCTGCTTGGTCCCGAACGCCTTGTAGATGTCCTTGAGGTGGATCATCGGGCGCTGGGAGCGATCGACCCGGCGGGTCGCCCGCTTGAACGCGTCGGGCGAGCCGCCGGCGACGGCCAGGAAGGAGCTGCTCTCGGACTTGGGCGGCTCCCCCTCCGCCCGCGGCTCCTTGGGCTCGGCGGGGGCCTGCTCGCCCGCCTGTTCGCCCGCCGGGGGGGCGCCGCGCGCCTCGTCCGCCGCCGCCTCGTCGGGCGCCGGCGCCTGCTGCACCTCGTCCTCGGGGGCGTCTTGCCGCTCGTCGTCGCCGGCCACGATCAGGCGCCCTTTCCGTAGAACAGGCTGGTGAGGAAGTAGCCGAAGATCAGGATCAGCAGGTAGCACTGGATCACCGAGCGGCGGGTGGCGCGCCCCACGCCCACCGCGCCGCCCTCGGTGCGCAGCCCCTCCGAGCAGCTCACGACCGCGATCGTGATCCCGAAGATCAGCGCCTTGAGCAGGCCCGTGTAGATGTGCTTGCCCTCGTAGAAGGGCGGCCCCGCGCCGGTGGCCGTCAGGCCCTCCAGCACGTTCTGGTAGTACTTCGGCCACGACACGCCCAGCTGGGTGATCGCGATCACGCCGCCGCCTATGATCGCGACCACGTCGCTGAACACGGTCAGCACGGGCGTCATGACCATCATGGCCACCAGCCGCGGCATGACGAGGTACCGGGCCGGCGGGATCGCCATGACCTCGAGGGCGTCGATCTCCTCGGAGACCTTCATGGTCCCGAGGGAGGCCGCCATGGAGCTGCCCACGTTGGCCGCCAGGATCAGCCCCGTCATGAAGGGCCCGAACTCGCGGACCACCGAGACCGCCACCAGCTGACCGACGATCGCCTGCTGGCCGTACTTGGCCAGCTCGACCCCCGCCGAGAGGCTGAGCAGGAAGCCGATGAAGATCGCCACCACCAGGGTGACCGGCAGGCTCTCGATCCCGGCCACGAACATCTGGCGGATGATCTCGCGCCACCGCTTGCGCAGGTCGCGGGGGTTGACCATCGACTTGGAGGCGCGGAACGCCAGCACCAGCCCGAAGCCCGAGGCCTGGGTGGTCGAGATCAGGTAGGCCCCGATCCCGCGGACGAAGCTGCGCAGGCGCGGCACGACGCTCACAGGGGCACCGACCTCCGCTCACCCCACCGGATCAGCTCGGGCAGCCACAGGAAGCGCAGCGCCTTCTCGCCCCCCAGGTTGCGGTACTGGAACATGCCGAACAGCAGCGACAGCCGGGTGTACTCGGGCCGGCCGGGCACCGCCGGCAGGTCCCGATAGGAGAACAGGCCGAGCAGCGCCTGGTGCTCCACGCCGCCGGCGCGGTCGCGGCGGTAGCGGTACAGGTTGAAGAAGTGGCCGAGGGTGCGCTCGAACCCCTCGTCGTCGAACCAGAACGGCGACAGCAGGCGGAAGTCGCGCCCGCCGTCGTCGTCGCTCCGCCAGTGCAGCAGCGGGTAGAGGCGCGCCTTGGTCTCGGCCGTCCCTCGCTCCACGTCCACCCAGCGGGTGCGCCAGTAGAGCGGGATCAGCCAGGTGCCGACGAACTCCCGCTCGGGCGTGCTCATGTGCTCGTAGCGCCAGATCGGCCACAGCACGAAGTGGCGGGTGAAGCCGGGTCGCTCCTTGTAGCCGAAGAAGGGCCACATATCGAACTTGAACCGGCCGGGGCCGCCGGCGATCTGCAGGAAGGGAAACGGCGCCCGCAGCTCCCACGACACGACCTCGGGCTCCTCCAGCAGCCCGGCCGCGGGGTCGTCGAGGGCCTGCTGCACCCCGACGCGCCGGACGGGGGGGGCCAGGATCTCCTCGTACTTGATGAACGGCCACAGCACGGTCCAGCTCCGGATCGTGGGGCCGTCGATCCAGCCGTAGAAGGGCCAGGCCCACATGTACTCCGTGGGCCGCTCCTCGTTCATGCCCGTCTTGCCCCAGGCGACGAACGGCCACATGACCCAGGTCTTGTCGTACACCGGTCGGCCGTCGAGGGCCCGCCGCTCGTAGTGGCCGTAGAAGGGCAGCACCCGGAAGCCCGAGTTCTGGGGGCCGTCGACCCAGTTGATCAGCGGCCACAGCACGTGGTGCGAGTCGTAGGCCCGGTCCTCGACCTTGGCGTAGAAGGGGTACGGGAACCCCCACCAGGTGATCTTCTCCTTGCCGATCAGCTCCTTGGTGGTGCCGCCGAAGGGCGCGATCGCCAGGTAGTCGTGCTCCTCGCCGTCGCCGTAGCCCCAGGCGAACAGGGGCCACAGGTGGATGTCCTCGTCGAGGTCCCGGGTCTCGAGGTCCGGCAGGTCGTCGTGGTCGACCCGGGTGCGGGCGAACACGGCCGGGACCGCGAAGTACCCCCCCTCCGTGGGGTCGATCGCGGTGTGAGCGAAGGGGTCGGCGCGCACGTCCCCGTCGGGCGACATCGCGCGCCCCGCCGGACCCGGCGTGATGAGCCCCTCGGGCTGGTCGGTGACCAGGAAGGGGATCAGGCTCCAGTACAGGTGGTCCCCTCGCCCGTGCCACTGCCCGAACGGCCAGGGGGCCCGGACGTGGTAGTCGGTCTTGGCCTCGGCCTCCTCCTCGGCCTCGGCCTCGGCCTCCTCCTCGGGCGCGTCGGGATCCTCCCCCCGGGGCCGGTGGGGCCAGGTGTCGGCCGTCGTCAGGATGATCGGGATATCCCGGCGCACCAGGCCGCTCGGGTCGGTGCGGTCCTCGCGATAGAAGGGCAGCGCCTCGAAGTCGGTCCCGTCGGCGACGCAGCCCGCCAGCAGCGCCAGGGCGCCCGCGCACGCGGTCACCGCCCGGCGCGAGGGGGCGCGGGTCTGCGGCGAGCGAGCGGGGATCGGATCGGCGGACCGGGTCGTGGCTACCCCCTCCCTGAAGCGGGGGATTGTAGGGGTTGCCCCTGAAAATCAAAGGGCTTGCGGGTAGGAGTCGCGGGAGGCGGATTGGTTGCCCGGGGGAGGGGCTGAGGAGAGCCGGGGAGGCTGTCGCTCCGGCGGGGCTCCTCGGCGGCTGTCGCTGATATCTGGGCTCCCGGGCAGCTGTCGCTGATACCTGGGCGCCTTGGCGATCGCTCATTCAGCGCAGAGAGCGCAGAGGCGCTGAGAACGCTCACATGGAGAGATGTCCGCTGCGCCTCTGCGCTCTCTGCGATGAATGGGCACCTCCCAAGGAGCGGATCTTCCAGCGACAGCGCCAAGGAGCGCTCGCAGAGCGACAGCCTCCCGCGGCTCCCCCTGTCCCCCTGCGCCTCTAATCCAGGCCGTCATCCGAAATGACGAACAGCTGCCCCCCGGCCTTGAACCGCCCCATGTGGATCGTGTTGCCGCTGCCGGAGAACTGCAGGCGGTCCACGCAGTTGAGGACGATCCGCAGGCCCAGCGGCTTGCCCAGCTCGTGGCGGCGGCGGACCGCCTCCAGGGCGTCGATCTCAGGGTTGTCGTGGAGGGCCCGCTCGAAGTCGTACCCCTGGCCCTCGTCCTTGACCGACATGACGAACTCGTCGTCGTCTTCGCTGAAGGTCACCCACAGGTTGCGCTCGGGGTCGCCGCGCGAGCCGTGCTGCAGGGCGTTGTCGAGGGCCTCCTTGAGGGCGATCTGGAGGCGGAGCTTGACCTCCTCCTCCAGGGCCAGCTGAGCGATCCGGCCGCGGCCCACCATCGAGCCGAACTGCTGCACGGCGGTGGGGTGGGCCTGGAGGAGGAACGTCGCCCGGGGGGCGCAGGCCGCCTCGACCTCGGCCAGGCCGGGGACGCGCCCGCGCAGGTCGATCACGTCCTCCTCGGCGACCGAGCGGTCGTCCGCCCGGTAGCGCATGGTGATGTCCCCCACCAGCACCCGGTCGCCGTCCTGGACCAGGGCGGCGCCCTCGACCCGGGCGCCGTTGAGCTTGATCCCGTTCTTGGTGCCGAGGTCGGAGATCACGGCCGTCTCGCCGTCGAACTCGATCCGGGCGTGGCGCCGCGACACCGCTCGAGAGAGGAGCTGGACCTGGCACTGGGGGGCCCGCCCGATCAGCGTGTCGGGCTGGACCTCGTACAGCCGGTGCAGCTTGGCCGTGAGCTGGACCTCGAGGAAGGGCATCGGGCGGTATTGTCGCGCCCGTCCGGCGACGGGCAAGGCAGCCCGTGCGGGGGAGGGGCTCGAATGAGGAGGCGCGGTTCAGCGCGCTCGTCTCGTGTCCATGCCCGTGCCCGTGCTCTTCAGGAGAAGAAGATGTCCCGGATGTCCCGCAGCGTGTAGCCGGTCTCATTGAGCGCCCGGATCAGCTTGAGGTGGCGCACCACCCGCTCGGGATACAGCCGGTGGCCGGCATGGTTGACGGCGGCCTCCTGGATGAGCCCGATCGCGGTGTACTGGTACAGCACCTGCCGGCTGAGCCCGGTGCGGCGCATGACCTCGCCCGAGGTCAGCAGCGCCTCGCCGGTGGCGGGAGCCTGGAGGTCCTTGGCGCGGGTCGCCATGCCGGCAGGCTACCCGCGGCCGGTCGGCCGGAACAGCGCAAGGATCACGGGCGCGGCCTCAGGCTCCGGGCGTCTCCGCCGCGCGCACCGCGTCGAGCACCTGCGCCGGCTCGGGCCGGCGGGCCGCCCCCCACAGGTTCCAGGTCGAGGGCTCCTGAACGAAGGTGAACACCTCCTGGCCGCCGCGGTAGACGAACACCGCCGGCTGAATGAACCCGTCCTGGTAGCTGCCCGCCTTGGGGTGCTTGCGCGAGATCGGGATCCCGAAGCGATCCGCCACCGCGTGGTCCTCGTCCGACAGGAGCTGCCACTCGGCGGGGATCTCCATGCGCTCGCGGAAGCGCGCGTTCTTGGGCGGAGGGTCGGCCGAGATCAGCAGGGGGAGCAGCCCCAGCTCGGCCAGCTCGGCCTGCCGCTTGACGTAGCCGTCGACCTGACGGCGGCAGAACGGTCACCAGTGGCCGCGGTAGAAGAACAGCAGGGTGTCCTGGCGCTCGCGCAGCCCGGCGTCGAACGTGAACGGCTGGTCGCCGTCGGTGGGGAGGGTGAAGTCGTGGGGCATCGTGCCTCCTGTTCCCCGTCGTCGTACGGGCGGCGTGCGGCCAGGTCAAGCGGCAGGGAGCCGGGCGCCCATCTGGACAGGCGCGGGCCGCTGGGGGACCATGCCGCCGCCACGGGAGGTCCCATGACCCTCAGCGTCCGCCGCAAGACCAAGATCGTCGCCACGATCGGCCCCGCCTGCTCGGCGACCAAGCCCTTGCGTCGCCTGATCGAGGCGGGCGTCGACGTGTGCCGGCTCAACTTCTCCCACGGGACCCACGATCAACACACCGAGGTGCTGCAGCGGATCCGGGCGATCGAGGCCGAGCTCGGTCGGCCGGTGGCGGTGCTGCAGGACCTGTGCGGCCCCAAGATTCGGGTGGGGCGCCTGCCGGGCGGGCAGATCCGCCTCACCGAGGGGCAGGTGCTCGAGGTGGTGCCGGGGCTGGAGGAGACCAAGGACCCCCGCCGGATCGGCGCCTCGCTCACCACGCTGGCGGCGCACGCCGAGCCCGGGCACCGGATCCTGCTCGACGACGGGCTGATCGAGCTGGAGGTGACGGAGGTCGCCCCCGACCGCTCCTCGCTCACGGTGCGGGTGGTGTTCGGCGGGGTGCTCAAGGACCGCAAGGGCATGAACCTGCCCCAGACCCGCCTCGAGGTCCCCTCGCTCACCGACAAGGACCGGCGCGACCTGACGTGGGGCCTCGCCAACGGCGTGGACTACGTGGCGCTGTCGTTCGTGCGCCACGCCGACGACGCCGCCGAGCTGCGCCAGCGGATGGCGGGCATGGAGCACCCGCCGCGGATCATCGCCAAGATCGAGAAGCCCGAGGCGCTGACCGAGCTGGAGGCGATCGTGCGGTCCTTCGACGGGGTCATGGTGGCCCGCGGCGACCTGAGCGTGGAGATCCCCCTGTACGAGGTCCCGGCGGCCCAGAAGCGGATCCTCCGCCTGGCGAACCTGCACGACAAGCTGTCGATCACCGCCACCCAGATGCTCGACTCCATGCAGGAGCGGCCGCGCCCGACCCGCGCCGAGGTGTCCGACGTCGCCAACGCGATCTACGACGGCACCGACGCGATCATGCTCTCGGGCGAGACCGCCAGCGGGAAGTTCCCCCTGGAGTCGGTGCGGGTCATGGACCAGATCGCCCGGGCGGCCGACGACCACGCCGACCGGCAGTACGGCAGCAAGCGCCACGAGAGCATGGTCGACGTGGGCACCTTCTGCGACCCGATCTGCGGGGGCGCGATCAGCGTCGCGGACGACACCGGCGCCAAGTGCATCGTCGCCTTCACGAGCACCGGCAAGACCGCGCTGTACATGTCGAAGTACCACCCCACGGTCCCGGTCCTGGGTGTGACCACCGACGCGCACACCGTGCGCCGCATGGCCCTGTTCCGGGGGATCAGCCCGGTCCTGGTCGAGCCCAGCGAGCGCTCCGAGGACCTGGTCGAGCAGGCGGAGCGCCACGCGGTCCGCCTGGGCCTGGCCGGCGAGGGGGACGTGGTGGTGTTCGTGGGCGGGACGAACCTCGGCACCAAGGGGAACGTCAACTCGCTCAAGGTGCGCCGGATCGGCGAAGAAGCGGAGTGAGCGGCGTGGTCTCCGGGGGCCTCCGCCCCCCGAGGCTGTCGCAATAGAGAGGAGCTCACCTCTCTTGCGTGCCCGTGCCCGTGCCCGTGCCCGCGGGGTTTCGGGCACGGGCACGGCACGGGCACGAATGAGCTGCCGCTGCATTTCGCGACAGACGTCCCCCCCAGGTGAGCGGAGGGCGCACTCCGTTGCGCTGGGCAGAGCACCCGTCCAGAATCCCAGCGGGGAGGTCGGGTGCACACCTCACGCAAGGTCCTGCACGTCTACCTGCACGAGACCGAGCGGTGGCGGAT
>JAWLGW010000011.1:0-20867 GCA_041690735.1 Planctomycetota bacterium | reverse complement strand
GGTCAGCGGCCCAGTGGTCGTCCGCGGCGCCAACGGCAAGGCCAGCGCCACCTACCGCTTCTTGCAGGTGCGCGAATGAACAGGGTCTGGCTCATGGCGCCGCTGCTGGCGCTCCTCCTGAGCTGCGCCGTCGGCTGCGCCACGGGGGGCGCGGCGACCGTCGCCCCCGAGCGCCCGCCCGATCCCCGCGAGGAGGTCCGGCCGCCCAAGCCGGGCGCGGACGTGTTCTGGCAGAGCGGCCACTACGCCTACGACCAGGAGAGCGGCTACTACTGGGTCGCCGGCCGGTGGGCGCAGCCCCGGCGCGGCTGGATCTGGCTGCCGGGCTACTGGGAGGCGGTTGACGCCAAGGACGGCGCGCGCACCTGGCGGTGGCACGCGCCGCGCTGGGAGCGGGAGGGGGAGTAGGAGCGGGCTTCCGCCGCAGATCGCCACCCCCAGACGTGCCGGCTCGTCCGGCGTAGGGTCGAGACTCACACGGTCAGGTGAGCCTCGGTCATGGCGGCGACTGGTAGGTGTGGATCGTCGTCTCCCCCACGAAGCCCAGCGAGTCGTACAGGTGTCGCCCCGCGGCAGACGCCTGCAAGGTCACCAGGGCACGTCCGCCCTCCTGGACGTGCGCGAGGATACGGTTCATGAGCGCGCGCGCGACGCCGCGGCGACGGTGGCTCGGCACGACGCCCACCCAGTGCACGCCGGCCGTCGATCCGGTCGTGTAAACCACCCCAGTCCCGCTGAGCTCGTTCCCCCGAGGAGAGCCTCGTGAGCCTCACCGGAGCGGAGAGAAAGCGCCTGGCGAATCTGTTGAGGAAGCTGATCCAGTAGCGCCGCTCGCCGGGGGCTACTCCGCCGTCGCCACGACCACGCCCGCGTCCTCGACCACCAGGCCCTCCCCCTCTCCCCCTCGCCCGTCCGCCCGCACCGCGGCGAAGGCGTCCTCCAGGGTGGCGTGCACCTCGATCCGGGCGGCCTCCACCGCGGCCGGGTCGAGGTGGGGGGACACCACCCGGATCCGCACGCCGCGGGCCTCGAGGGCCCGCCAGCGGACCGCCTTGTGGTCGCCCAGGACGTAGCCGTCGCGCTCGACCTGGGCGCGGGCGGCCGCGAGGTCGGGGGCCTGCTCGAGCAGGCGGATGAACCGGTCGGCGCCCAGGCCCTCCTCGAGGTTCGCCACCAGGACGAGGTCGCCGCCGTCCTTCACCGCGTGCTCGGTGTTCTTGACCCCCTTGTCCGCCTGATACAGCGACCGCGACAGGGGCCCCTCCACCTTGGCCACCAGCACGTCGACCGAGCGGGGGACGGCGCGCACGAAGCGGCGGGCGGCCACGGCGGCGCAGCGGCGGAGGCTGCCGCGCCAGGTGCCCAGGCCCAGGCCGAGGGGGCGGCCGCCGCCGTCGAGGACGTGGTTGACCGTCAGCAGGCGCCGGTCCTCCTCCAGCTTGGCCAGGCAGGCGGCGATGTCGTCGTAGATCGGGTTGCCCTCCAGGGCGGTGGGGCGGGCGGCGGCCTCGAGGGCGCCCTGGTGGTTGCGCTCGGTGGTGGCGCGGTCCCACACGCCCACGGTGGCGGTCTTGTGCGCGCCGGCCCAGCCGGCGAAGTAGTGGGGCTCGACGCTGCCGAACGCCACCAGCAGGTCCGCCCGGCCGACCCGGCGGTCGACCCGCCAGGGCGCGCCCTCGTCGAGGGCCACGTGGGCCTGCGCGTCCTTGGCGTCGTGGACCTCGACCGGCAGGCCGCCCAGGCGATCGCGCAGGGCGGCGGGGTCGGCGGCGTGGGTCCCGGTGGCGACCAGGATCGGCGGCTCCCCCGCCTCCTGCCACAGGTCGGCCAGGACGGCCGGCAAGGTGTCGAGCTGCACCCGCGCCGTGTCGTTGACCAGGAACACCGGCCGGGTCGCCTTCTTCAGCGCCCGGCGGAGCGGGCCCAGGGGGACGGCAGGCGGCGCCAGCGGCGGCAGCTCGGCGGGGCCGACCTGCTGCCAGCGCAGCCCGGCGAGCGCCTCGGCCGCCGCCTGGATCACGGTCGCACCCCGGCCAGCACGTCCTGCAGCGCCTCCACCTCCAGCTTGCCGCGGCGCAGGCGCTCGATCGCGCTCACGGCCGCCGCCGCGGCGGGGATGGTGGTGAAGCAGGGGATCCCCCGGGCGACGGCGAGGGCGCGGATCTCGCGCTCGTGGCGCTGGGCGGTGCGGTCGCCCGAGGGGGTGTTCACGATCAGCCCCACCTCGCCGTTGCGCAGCAGGTCGAGGGGATCGGGGCGGCCGGCGCCGATCTTGTGGACCTCGCGCAGGCGGGTCACCCCTTGACGAGCCAGCACCTTGGCGGTGCCGCGGGTGGCGACGATCGTGAAGCCCAGGCTGTCGAGCTTCTTGGCGATGTAGACCACCTGCCGCTTGTCGGCGTCGCGCACGGTCACGAACACCCCCCGGGCCCCGCCGTCCTGGCCGGCCCCCGTGACCGCCTGGGGCAGCACCTCCGAGGCGCCGTACTGGGCCTTGGCGAAGGCGGCCCCGAACTCGGCGTCCATGCCCATGACCTCGCCGGTGGAGTGCATCTCGGGGCCGAGCAGCACCTCGCAGCCCGGGAACCGGCCCCAGGGGAACACGCTCTTCTTGATGGCGAACCGGGGCGGACGCACCTCCTCGGTGGCGCCCAGCTCGCGCAGGGTCTTGCCGGTCATGACCCGGGCCGCGATCTTCGCCAGCGGCACCCCCGTAGCCTTGGAGATGAACGGCACGGTGCGCGAGGCGCGCGGGTTGGCCTCGATCACGTACACCACGTCCTCCTTGACGGCGAACTGCACGTTCATGAGGCCGCGGACCTTGAGCTCGCGGGCCAGCAGGGTGGACGCCTCGCGCATGCGGTCCAGCAGCAGCGGGGGGAGGGTGTAAGGGGGGAGCGCGCAGGTGGCGTCGCCCGAGTGGACGCCCGCCTCCTCGATGTGCTCCAGGATCCCGCCGATCGTCACGTGGCCCGCGGCGTCGGCGACCACGTCCACGTCCACCTCGATCGCGTCGTCGAGGTACTGGTCGATCAGCACCGGGTGATCGGGGCTGACCTCGGCCGCCTGCGACACGTACGACCGCAGCTGATCCTCGTCGCGGACGACGCTCATGCCCCGGCCGCCCAGCACGTAGCTGGGGCGGACCATGACCGGGAAGCCCAGCCGCCGCGCCACCTGCAGCGCCTCGTCCACCGTGCGGGCGGTGCCGCTCTTGGGCTGGTCGATCCCCAGGCGCACCAGCACCTCGGCGAACGCCTCCCGGTCCTCGGCCCGGTGGATCGCCTGGGGGGAGGTGCCCAGGATCGGGACCCCCGCCGCCTCGAGACGGCGCGCCAGGTTGAGCGGCGTCTGCCCGCCCAGCTGCACGATCACCCCGATCGGCTGCTCGCGCTCGATCACCCCCAGCACGTCCTCGAGGGTGAGCGGCTCGAAGTACAGCCGGTCGGCCGTGTCGTAATCGGTCGACACGGTCTCGGGGTTGGAGTTGACCATGATGGTCTCGTAGCCGTCCTCCCGCAGGGCCATGACGGCGTGAATGCAGCAGCAGTCGAACTCGATCCCCTGCCCGATCCGGTTGGGGCCCCCGCCCAGGATCACCACCTTGGGCTTGCCGCTGGCCGGCACCTCGTCGCTGGCCTCGCCCCAGGTGGAGTAGAAGTAGGGCGTGCGGGCCCGGAACTCGGCGGCGCAGGTGTCGACCGTCCGGTAGGCGGGCAGGAGCCCCGTCGCCTTGCGCCGGGCGGCCACCGCCGCCTCCGCCGCGTCGAGGGCCTCGAGGGTGCGCTCGCCGGTGAGGGCGATCGCGAGCTGGCGGTCGGTGTAGCCCAGGCGCTTCGCCTCCCGCAGGAGGTCGGCGTCGAGCTGGCTCGGGTCGACCCCGGCCTGGTCGCGCAGGGCCCGCTCGAACTCGACCAGCTCCTCGACCTCGCTCAGGAACCAGGGGTCGATCCCGGTCGCCTCGTGCACCTCCTCGACCGTGAGCCCCACCAGGAAGGCGTAGCGCAGGTAGGGGAGCCGCCCGGGGGTCGGCCGCCCCAGCTGCGTGAGCACCTCGTCGCGCGAGGGGGCGTCGGGGGTCCCCCACCTGTCCTTGCGGTCGAGGCCCAGGCCGCCCCAGCCGCGCTCCAGGCTGCGCAGCGCCTTCTGCAGCGCCTCCTTGAAGGTGCGCCCCATGGCCATGGCCTCGCCCACGCTCTTCATGGCGGTGGTGAGGGTGGGGTCGCTGCCGGGGAACTTCTCCAGGTCGAACCGGGGGACCTTGACCACCATGTAGTCGATCGTGGGCTCGAAGCTGGCCGGCGTGGTGCGGGTGATGTCGTTGGCCAGCTCGTCGAGGGTGTAGCCCAGCGCCAGCTTGGCGGCGATGCGCGCGATCGGGAACCCGGTCGCCTTGGAGGCGAGGGCCGAGGAGCGCGACACGCGGGGGTTCATCTCGATCACCACCTGCCGGCCGGTGCGGGGGTCGACCGCGAACTGCACGTTGCTGCCGCCGCACTCCACCCCGATCGCCCGCAGGATCGCGAAGGCGGCGTCGCGCATGCGCTGGTATTCGCGGTCGGTGAGCGTCAGCGCCGGCGCGACGGTGATCGAGTCGCCGGTGTGGACGCCCATGGGGTCCACGTTCTCGATCGAGCACACGATGATGCAGTTGTCCGCCCGGTCGCGGACCACCTCCAGCTCGAACTCCTTCCAGCCGACGATCGACTCCTCGATCAGCACCTCGTGCTTGGGCGAGGCCCGCAGGCCGCTGTCGACGATCGCCTGGAACTCGTCCACGTTGTAGGCGATCCCCCCGCCGGTCCCGCCCAGGGTGAAGGAGGGGCGCAGGATCGCCGGCAGGCCGATCTCGTCGAGGGCCTCGCGGGCCTCGTCCAGGGAGTGGACCGCCCGCGAGCGCGGCGACTCGAGGCCGATCGAGTCGACCACCTTCTTGAAGGCGTCGCGGTCCTCGGCCCGCTCGATCACGTCCACGTCCGCGCCCAGCAGCCGGACGCCGTACTTCTCCAGCACGCCCCGCTTGGCCAGCTCCACCGCGACGTTGAGGCTGGTCTGGCCGCCCAGGGTGGGCAGCACCGCGTCGGGCCGCTCGACCTCGATGATCCGGGTGACCGCCTCGGGGGTCACCGGCTCCACGTAGGTCCGGTCGGCCACCTCGGGGTCGGTCATGATCGTGGCCGGGTTGGAGTTGACCAGGATGACCCGGATCCCCTCCTCCTTGAGCGCCTTGCAGGCCTGGGTGCCGGAGTAGTCGAACTCACACGCCTGTCCGATCACGATCGGACCGGCGCCAATGATCAGCACGTTCTTGAGCGAGCGGTCGAGCGGCATGGACGGGCCCTCCGGCGGCCGGGCATTCTCGGCCCGCGGTGAGACGACGTCTACCGTGACGCCCGATCGCTCGTAGCATGCTTCGCATGGCGTCCCTGCCCCCCGAGCCCGGCCTGGCAGCCGTCCCCAGCGATCAGGGCGAGGACCTGGTCGTCCGTGAGGAGCCGCTCCTGATCCGCCTGGGCGAGCAGGCGGTGCTCACCATGCGGACGCCCGGCCAGGACGCGGACCTGGCCTTGGGGTTCCTGCTGGCCGAGGGGATCCTGGAGCGGTCGGAGCAGGTCGCGCGGCTGGAGGAGGTCCCCCGCGGCGAGGCCTCGGCCAGCGACGCGGTGGAGGTCCACCTGCGTGAGGGGGTGGCGCTGGCGCCCCTGGCGCGGGAGCGGCTGACCCGCGCCCACGCCGTCCGCGCCTCCTGCGGCCTGTGCGGGCTCACCTCGGCCGAGGAGCTCACCCGCCACCTGCGCCCCCTGGCGCCGGGGGGCCCCCGGGTCACGCAAACCGGCCTGGCCCGTCAAGCCGAGGCCATGCGGGCGGCGCAGTCGCTGTTCGCCCGCACCGGCGGCAGCCACGCAGCCGCGATCTTCCCGGCCGAGGGCACCACCCCCTGGGCGGTGGCCGAGGACGTGGGGCGCCACAACGCCCTCGACAAGGTGCTGGGCCGGTGCAGCGCCGAGGGGCGCGACCTCTCGGCGGCGGTGGTCCTGCTGTCGGGGCGGGCCGGCTACGAGCTGGTCCTCAAGGCGCTCCGCCTGGGGGTGGCGGTGGTGGCGGCGGTGTCGGCGCCCTCCTCCCTGGCGGTGGAGCTGGCCGAGGAGCACGGGCAGACCCTGATCGCCTTCCTGCGCGACGGCAGCGGGCGGGTGTATGCCGACGACGGACGGGTGGCGGAGTGAGGGGGGCGCTCGCGCTGCTGGCGCTCCTGGCGCTGATCGGGCCGGTCGCCGCGCAGCCCGAGCCGGAGCCTGCTGCCGCGCCGGTCCCCGACCTCGACGACCTGCTCGACGCCGCCCGCAGCGATCCCGAGGGGACGTTGCGCCGAATCGACGCCCTCCTCGCCGGGTCCAGCCTCGACGCCGGTGGCCGCGAGGCGGTGCAGCGGGCTCGCGCCCGGGCCCTCGCCGGTGCCGGCCGCCGGGACGAGGCGGCGCGGACGCTGCGCGCGCTGCTGGCCCGCGGCGCGGACGTGGCCGGCGACCTGCTGGCGCTGGTAGGTGCGCGGCTGGAGGTCGAGACGGCGAGCGCGACCCCCGGCGCGCCCGCGCACCTCACCCTGCGCGGCGCCGCCACCGGTCCGCTCACGCTGCGCCTGTACGCGGTCGACTCCGCCCGCTGGCGCGCCGCCTGGGCGGCCGACCCCGACCGCGGCCTGCTGGGCCACCTGCGCGCCCCGCCCAGCACCGCGCTGAGCCGGACCGCCGCCTGGCAGGTCCCGGCGCTGCCTCCCGAGGGGGGGCGAGTCGAGGTGGAGACACCGCAGCCGCTCCCAGGGGGCGTGCACCTGCTGACGGTCGAGGCCCGGGGGGTGCTGCTGCCGATCCCGCTGGTGGTCTCGCGCGCCGTCGCCGCGGTGCGCCGCGGCGTGGGCGAGGGGCTGGTGTTCCTGGTGGACCGCACCACCGGCGCGCCCCTGCCGGGCGTGACCTTCACCGCCCTCGGCCCCCGGGGTCGGCCGCGCGAAGCGCTGGGCACCACCGGGCCTGCCGGCTCGCCGCAGGCGGGCCTGCTCCGCTACGGTGGCGATCCGGCCGGCGCCTTCGGCTGGCTCGACGGCCGCGAGCTGATCCTGATCGACCTGCTGCCCGAGGCCGCCCCGCCGGCGCCCCTGCGGCCGCCCCTCGAGGGCGACCTGCCGCGCCACGCCGCCGGCCAGCCGATCCGCTTGTGGGCCCACGGGCTGGAGGAGGCGACCCCGCTGCGCCTGCTCGACCCGGACGGACTGTGCTGGGCGGAGCGCGAGCTGAAGCCCGACCGCAGCGGCGTCGCGGCCACGAGCCTGACGCCCAGCCCGCACGCCCCGCCCGGCGAATGGCAGGTCGCGGTCGGCTCGCGTCGCTACCCGCTCACGCTCGACCCTCCGCAGGGGCCGCTGGCCCGGCTGACGACGGCGCTGGAGTGGATCGCGCCGCACGCGGAGGGAGCGCCCCAGGTGGCGGCGCGGGTCGAGGGCCGCCTGGCGACGGACGTGCCGCTGGCCGGCCGCGAGGTCGCGTGGCGCCTGACCGCCACGCGGGCGTCGCCGCCCTTCCACGAGCAAGCGGCCGACGTCACGGGGGCGACCGCGGGCGTCCGCCCCCTGCCCCGCTACGCGCCGCGCACGTGGGGGGCCCCGCGCGTGCTCGCCGCGGGCGCGGTCTCACTCGACGCGAGCGGCCGGGCAGAGTGGCGGGTGGAGCTCGCCCGCGAGGGCCCCATCGAGCTCCTCCGCCTGGAGGCGTCCCTGATCGACGGCCCCCTGCGCGCCGCAGCCTGGAGCGACCTCGACCGCGATCCCGCGGACGAGAGCGTGGCGGTCCTGATCGAGCCACACATCGCGGCGCCGCGCGAGGTGGTGCGGGCCGAGGTCGTCGCCTTCCGGGGGGACGGGGCCCCGCTCCCTCGCCGTGACGTCGTGCTGGAGGGCTGCCCCGACCGTGAAAGCGAGCGGCGGGCCCTGCGCACCGACGAGCGGGGACGCGCCAGCAGCGTGCTCGCCGGCGCGTCCGGAACGCGCGAGTGGGAGGTGCAGTTCGAAGGATCGCCCCACCCCGCGGGGATCGCGATGCTATGGCGCGCCTACCCGGGCAGCTTCGTCGCCCCCGGCCCCTTGGACGCGGGCGTGTACCTGTGTCCGAGCCCTGTGGGCTTGCGGGGCATGGTGGCTTTGCCCTCCCTGTCCACGCGGTCGCGTGCCTGGGCGCTGCTGACCCGCGAGCAGGCCTCGCTGGTGGACGCGCAGGTCCTGCCCGTCGACTCGTTCACCCGACGGTGGGACCCGACGCCCTTGCCCGTGCCCGGCGGCGCCTATCGCGTGACCACCTGGGGCCGCGATCGGGCTTGGTTCGCCGCCGACTCGCTCTTGCCGACCGCGCCCGAGCCCCTGCGCGTGACGGTCGCGCGTCCCGAGGGGCCGCTCGCCCCCGGCGCCGCGGTGCGGCTGACGGTGCAGACGTCGGAGACGCAGGGCGGCCCACGTCCGGCGCGGCTGTATGGTTCGCTGTATCCCGATGAGGTGGCCCGGAGCCTGGACCGGCGCCGCCGCGATCCGCCGACCCCACCCGTGGCGGTGCGCGGCACCGGCGACCGCGCGGCCCCTAGCGGCAGAGGGGGCGACGGCGCGACGACGACCGCGCCCGTGCCCGACTGGCCCGAGGGGGCTCAGGCAGCCGGCGAGCTCCAGGGTGGCTGGAGCAACGGCCTCGGCCGCGCCACAGTGAACGTGCAGACGCCCACCGAGCCGGGGCGCTACTGGGTTCGCCTGGAGGCGGTCGACTCGGAAGGCCGGCGCGGCGCCGCCTGGTGCCCGGTGGTCGTGGAGACGCCGCTCACGGCCAAGCTGATCGCGCCCCGCCACCTGCGGGTGGGCGACCGCAGCGAGGCCGTGCTGGTGGTGCGCGCCCACGCGCCGGAGGCCGAGCTCGCCGAGGGCGCGCTGGCGCTGTCCTGGAAGGCGGCGGGCGTGACGGTCGGCACCCCGCGGATCGAGGGGACGCGGCCCTTCCTGGAGGGCGACCCGGGGCGCGACGCCCTCCGCCTGCGGGCGGCCCCGCGGCTGCGGATCGTGTTCCCCCTGCAGGCGACCGCGCCCGGTGACGTTCGCCTCGAAGCGACGGTGGCGCTCGAGAGCCACCCCGACCACGAACAGCAGCAGGTGGCGGCCTGGCCGATCCTCCCCCAGGCGCTCGAGGTCACCACCGCGCGCGCGGTGAGCGCCCCCGCCGGCGAGGAGGTCCGCCTCGAGCTCGACCTGCCGCGCGACGCGCTGCCCGGGCGCTCCACGCTGGTGGTGGCGGCGGACGTGTGGCCCGCCACCGTGGCGCTGGCCGCGCTGCGGGACCTCGAGGCCGTTCCCGGGCTGCGGGCGCGCGTGCTGGCCCTGGCCGCCCGCGGTCCGCTGGCCGAGGCGCTCCTGGCCCGCCGGCTGGCGCCGCCCGACCCGCCCGTGCCCGCCAGCGCCGCGGAGGTCGAGGAGGTGGTGAGCCTGCTGATCGCCGCGCGCCAACCGAACGGCGGCTGGGGCAGCGCCACCGCCGACGTCGTGGCGGCCCTCTGGCGCCTGCGCGAGCAGGGTCACGTCGTCCCCCGGGCCCTGGTCGAGCAGGCTGCCGCCGCGTCGTCACCGGCGCCGGACCTCGCGGAGGCGGCGGTGGCGGCCCTCGACCTGCGCGCTCGCGCGGCGCTGCTGCGCCGCCTGGCCGAGGCAGGCCAGCGAGCGGACCTGCAGGAGTGGCTGTGGACCGACCTCCTCGCCGCGCGCGTGGGCCCCGGCTGGAGCGACCCAGGCCTCACCGCGGCCGCTCTGGGAGCGGCGACGGCGCTGATCGCGGCGGGCGGCGAGCGGCCGGCGGCCACGGTGGAGGTGCGCCACGAAGGCAAGCCCCTGCTCGAGGGCTGGACCGGCGACGGCCTCGCCCGCTGGCTCGGGCCCGCGCGCCTCACCGGCGCCAAGGTGGCGACCCGCAGCCGGCTGCGCGCACAGGCCGGCGCGCCGCTGCACCTGGCGCTGCGCACCACCAGCTGGGTGCCGCACCCCGAGGCCCAGGCGCGCGGTCTGCGGGTCGAGCGGCGGCTGGAGGAGCCCGCCGCGGCCTGCGGCGACCGCGTCCGCCTCGTCCTGTCCGTCGCCGCCGAAGGCCCTGCGCCGGACGCCCCCCTCCGGGTCGAGCTCCCGCTCCCGGGCGGCTGCACCGTGCTGGCCGCGCCCCCGGGCGCGACGCTCCGCGACGGCGTCCTGGTGTGGGAGAGCGACCCCGGCGAGGTCACGATCGAGCTGCTGGCGCTCCTGCCCGGGGCGTACGCCCTCGCGCCCGCCCGGGCGACCGCCCTCGGCGGCGAGCGGTGGGGCGTCAGCGCGCCCGCTGCCCTGGCGATCACCGAGCGCTAACGGAGCGCCTCCCCGGCCGCCGTCAGGACCTCGTCGAGCGCGCCCACGATCGGCTCGGCGAGCCCACGCTGGCGGAGCGTGAGCCGGCAGGGGCGGCACAGCCTCCCGGCCCGCGCCCGCTCCAGCAGCGCCTCGGGCTCCGAGCAGGCGTCGAACGCGCAGCCGCGGGGCGGGTCGTGCGCCGCGATCGACTTGGGCAGCCCCGAGCCGCGCCAGCCTTCGCTGCTGCGGCGCAGCAGGAGGTCGATCAGCAAGGTGACCAGCAGGTGGGCGGCCAGCGCTGTCCGGTCGGGCGAGGGCAGCGCCGCCACCGCGGGGAGGAAGTGGATCGTCGGCGGCTGCTCGGAGGCGTCCACGAGCCAGGAGTGATGCGGGGAGGGGAAGTCGACGATCACGGCGCCCAGGTCGATCACGTAGGGGTCGAATCGGTCCCTCGCCAGGGCGTACCTCCCTTCCAGGTCGCTCGCGACCAGCGGCAGCGGCTCGGCGTCGGCGTCGATCCGCAGGACCGCCCCCCCGCCGAGACGCTCCAGCCAGGCGACCAACTCTCGGGCCACGGAGAGCCGCGCGGGCGTCGCCGCCAGCCGCAGGTCGATCACCTGCTGCCGGCGCTCCCGCCGCAGCTCGGCGAGGGTGGGGTGGGCCAGCGGGCCCGAGCGGACCCAGGCCTGCAGCCCCGCCAGGAAGGGCAGATAGAACTCCAGCTCGTGAGCGCGCCGCTTCGGCTGATCCCGCATGGAGCCGTACGGCCCCATTCCATAGATCGGCCGCATGATCGACAGCCCCAGGTGGACCGACGTGCCGCGCAGGCAGTCGCGGGCCAGATGCATCGTCCACGGCTCCGCCTGTCCGGGGTCGGCCTGGATCGCGCGCCGCAGCGCCTCCAGCCCCCCGGGGCGGGGCGCGGCCAGCACGCCCTCGATCCGGCGCTGCAGGGTCACCGAGCCCTCGCTCCGCTCCCGGGCCCCGACCACGTGGAGCGCCGTCCACACCTCGGCGTCCGTCTCGCGCTCCGGAGAGAGGCGGTTGCGGACCACGCTCAGCACCAGGCCAGGCGAGCCGCGCGCGCGCAGGTCGGGGAACGGTCGCGCGCCCAGCTCGTCCCGGAGCCGGAGCGCTCCTGCCGAGCCGCAGGCGGCCGCCAGGCTCACCAGGAAGTCGTCGAGGTGGCCGTGGCGGCGCAGCGCCGCCAGCAAGGAGTATTCGGCAGCGGGGTCGCCGTCCCGCCGCCAGCGCTGACGCAGCGCCTGCAGCTCGGCGTCGCTCACAGCTTCTGCAGCAGGTCGATCACCGGCAGGAGCAGCCAGCCCCCGATCGAGCCCAGGCAGGCCACGAAGGCCAGGCTGGCGGCCAGGTCCGCCGGGCGCTCCAGGCGCGCCGGCAGGCGGAGGAGCGGCAGCGGGGCGATGGCGATCAGCGGGGGCATGAGGAACGCCCAGTCGCGCATGAGACGGGTGATCGACAGGAGGACCTTCGTCCCCGCCGGCAGGGCCAGGCCCGTCTCGGCGAACATCTTCTGGAAGGCGGGGACGATCAGGACCGCCACCCACAGCAGGGCGCCCGCCGCCGCCACCGCGGTGCGATACGGGGCCAGGGGCAGCGCCTGGGCGGCGGCGCTCCCCTCGGGGGTGAACCACCGGCCGCAGGCCGGGTGGAGGAGCAGCGCCAGCCCGGCCGCCGTGGGGAGCAAGGCCACGAAGCCGAGGTCGATCGGGGCCGCGAACATGGAGCCCGCCGCGGCGATCGCCCCCAGCGCGCCCGTGAGGCGAGCGGCCCAGGGCGCGAACCGGTGCAGCCCCAGCGCGAAGGCAGTGGCCACGATCATGCTCCCCAGCAGGAAGGCGACCGCGCTCTGATCCCGGAGGGGGAAGCCGAAGGCGGCGAGGATCAGCAGCAGGACGAAGCCCGCCCCCGCGATCAGCCCCTGCACCGACAGCAGCGCGCCCCCCGCGACGGCCGGCACCAGCGACAGCGCCTGTCCCCAGGTCGGGCGCGGGGTGGCCGCCTCCGGGTCGGCGAGCCAGCCCCGGAGCCCCTCCTCCCGCTCCTGTTCCGAGAGGGTGGGGAGGTCGCGGCGGAGCAGCTCGGGCGCGCCCGCCTCGCCCGCCCGCTCCACCCGGCGGCCGATCGCACGCAGCGACACGGGGGGATCGCCCAGCCCCGGCGCGCCGGTCGGCGGGAGGGGGCGCGCGCTCACTGGCCGAGCGCCTGCTGCAGCCGCCAGATCGGCAGGAACAGCCAACCCCCGATCGAGCCCACGGTCGCCAGCAGCGCCACCCCGACCGCCTGGATCGCCGGCCGCTCCAGGCGCGCCGGCAGGCGCAGCAGCGGCAGCGGCGCCAGCGCCGCCAGCAGGGGCACGACCAGGGCCCAGTCGCGGAGGAAGCCCGACACGTCGAAGAGCAGTCGCGTACCAAACGGCAGCGTGACGCCCATGCTGCTGAAGACCTCGCGGAACCGCGGCACCACCGCCAGCGCCACCCACCCCACCACGGCCAGCACGCCCACCGCGGCGGCGTACGGGCGGAGCGGCAGCGCGCCCGCCGCCGCTCGCCCCTCGGCGGTGAACCACCGCCCGCACACCGGGAGGAGCAACAGCGCGACGCCCAACCCGGTGGGAGCGATCAGGAGCGCGACCCGCGGCGCCAAGAGGAAGGAGCCGACCGCCGCCACCACGGCGAGCAGCGCGACCCAACGACGGGCCCACGGGGCGCGGAGCAGGAGCCCGGCCCCGATGAACAGCGACCCGCCGCCCCACAGCAAACCGGGCGTCAGCAGCGAAGCGCCGCCCCGATCGCTGGCCGCCTCGGCGATCATCGCCAGGAGCACCGCGGCCAGGAACGCCAACCCCGACGCCAGCACGAGGGCCCCGCCGCCGATCGCCGGCACCAGCGACAGCACCTGGCCCCAGGTCGGCCGAGGCGCCGCTGCCTCGGGGTCGCGCCGCCAGGAGCCGATCGCGGCCGAGCGCTCCTGTTCGGTCAGGGTGGGGAAGGCGCGGGCCACCGCCGCCTCGGCCGCGGCGTCGTCGGACTGCTCCACCACCCGCCCCACGGCGCGCACCGACACCGGCGGGTCGCCGACGCCGACCGCGTTCGTGGGGGCGAGGGACCGCAGCACAAGCGGTTTGACCACGCCTACTCCGCTTCGAGCCGCTTCACCGCCTCGTCGAAGGCGGCCTGCAGGGCGGCGGTCTCCTCGGCGGTCGGCGTCCCGACCTGTCCCTGCGCGTCCAGAGTGTGGAGGCTGGTCATGGCCCGCCCGCCGCGGATCACGTCCAGGCGCAAGAGCGTGCGGCCGTCGGCGCCGGGGTGGGCGAACAGGCGCGTCTGCGGCGCCCCGTCCTCGTTCACGAACAGCCAGCCCGCCCGGGCCTCGGGCTGGTTCATGGTCGACACCCGGACGGTCGAGGTGCAGGCGGCGAGGGGGAGAGCGGCAGCCAGCAGCGCCGCGCGGACGAGGGGGCTCACTCGCAGATGTAGCAGGCGCCCAGGCCGTCGACGGACTGGGGCCGGTCCCGCTCGGCGTTGACGATGCACAGGAAGCCGAAGGGCTCCGTGGCGTCCTCGGGGCAGCTGAACTGGTGGGGGTCCATGGGCGCCACGTAGACCACGTCGCCGAAGCCGACCTTGTACACGTAGCAGCCGGTCTGCGCCTCGCCGCGCCCCCGCATGACGACCACCACGTGCTCGTGCTCGTGCTTCTCGAGGGTGGAGTAGCCGCCCGGCTCGACCTCGAAGTAACGCAGGTGGAACCTGGGCGACTCGCCCCGCTTGCCGATCAGCTCGCGGCGGGTGATCCCCCGGTAGTCCTCGGTGGTCTTCTTGTAGGGCTCGAGGGGGATCCCCCGCCAGTCGAAGCCGCTCAGGAAGTCGAGCACCTTGCTGTGGTTGCCCTCCACGCCGGGGCGCTCGGGCACCTTGCCGGTGGGGGTGGTGACGCTGGGCGTCGCGCGCTCGCTCATGGGCAGGCCTCGCAGTGATTCGGGTGCAACTGATCTGAATGACACGCCATCCCGCCAGGCAGCGGTTCGCTTGCACACCTCCGCGGGGGTCTGCTAACCGCTAACCGCTAACCGCTAACCGCTCCTCTGGAGCTACAGGCAAGGGCCGTGGGGCGTCGCGGAGAGGCGCAGCGCCGCCCGCCCTTCGGGGCCGTCGGGCTCCTCCTCGGCGGCCTCCGCCAGGAGCGCGCATTCTAGGCCGCGCGCCAGCCGGAAGGCCAGGCCGCGCGCGGGCGCCGGGGAGGCCCCGCCCGCCAGGGCGGCGAAGCCCTCCTCCGCCTGGGCGAGCAGCGCCGCCGCCCGATCGCGGGCGGGCGCCAGAGCCGCAGCGGTCGAGCCGTCCAGCGCCGCCCGGCCGCGCTTCAGCAGGGGAGCCAGCCCCTGCTTACTCGCCACCCGCACCAGGTCGAGGGACAGGATGTTGGTCGTCCCCTCCCAGATCGGCAGCACCTGCGCGTCGCGCAGGATCCGGGGGGTGGGCCAGTCCTCGATGTAGCCGCATCCGCCCAGGAACTCGACCGCCTCCGACGCGGTGGCGACCGCCACCTTGGCGGTGAACAGCTTGATCAGGGGCGTCATGGCCCGCAGGAAGCCCTCGGCCTCGGCGTCGCCCCCGTCGGCCCGGTCGATCGCGGTGCAAGCCTCGAGGACCAGGGCGACGGTCCCGGCGTACTCCGCCTCCATGGCGGCGAGCACCTCGGCCGCCAGCGGGTGCTCGCTGACCCGCGTGCCGAAGGTGACCCGCTGCTCGGCGAAGGCGCGCGCCTCCAGCCAGGCGCGGCCGACGGCGCTGCACGACACCACGGAGTTGTACAGGCGCGACAGGTTGAGCATGCCCGCCATCTGCTTGAAGCCCTCCGACAGGCGCCCCACCCGCAGGGCGGGGGCGTCCTGCAGGATCACCTCGCCCGTCGGCATGGAGCGGGTGCCGAGCTTGTCCTTGAGGCGCTCGATCCGGAAGGTCTCGCCGGTCTGCTTGGCCCGCTCGATCAGGAACAGCCCCAGCCCCCGGGTGCCCTCGGGGGCGCCGTCGGGGCGCGCCAGCGCCAGGACGTACTCGGCGTCGACGTTGCTGCAGAACCACTTCTCGCCGCTGAGGCGCCACTGCTCGCCGGTCCGCATGGCGAAGGTGGCGGTCTCACCCTCGCGGCCCTTGACCATCTCCCACTTGTCGCCCGCCTTGCGGGCCACGGTCTCGACCCGGCCCACGTCCGAGCCGCCCGCCTTCTCGGTGAGGAACATGGCGCCGGTGCCGCGCGGCTCGCCCTCGCCCCAGCACAGTCTGGGGATGAACTGCTTGGCGAGCTCCTCGTCGCCCGAGCGCTCCAGCACCCGGGCCACGCCGTCGGTCATGCACACCGGGCACAGCACGCCCGCCTCGCCCATGCCGAACTGCAGGGTGCGGGCGAAGCCGACCCGCTGCGCCACCCCGCGGGCGCGCATCTCCGGGTCGTACTTCACCCCCACCAGCCGGTAGGTGCCGTAGGCCGCCGCCTCGATCTCCCGGTAGGCCGGGTGGTACTCCACGCCGTAGGTGGGGTTGCCGGCGGGGTCGCGGGCCACCAGCCGCGGCGACTCGCGGTCCGCGATCGCCGCCAGGCGATCGATCCGGTCGGCGGCGTCGGCGCCGATCGCCGCGAAGGTCGGCTCCTGCTCGGTCCACACGTCGTGGGGCAGCGCTCGCCGCAGGGCGCGCCGCAGCACCGGGTCGCGCTCCCAGAAGCTCGAGCGATCGAGGGCGGGCACCGGGCCCGTGGGCTTGCTGCGCTGGCTCATGGCGACTCCTGTTCGTATGCGGCGCGCACGTCGCTGATCAAGACCTTGCCGTCACCGATCCGACCCGTGCGGGCCGCCTCGCAGATCGCCGCCAGGATCGGCTCCTTGTCGAAGGCGGAGGCGACGAACTCCAGGCGGACCTTGGGCAGGAAGGTGATGCGGTACTCCGACCCCTCGTACAGCTCGAGGTGACCCTTCTGCCGCCCATAGCCGCGGCACTCCGACAGGACGAGGTCCCGCACCGCGAACGGCCGCAGCGCGGCCACCACGTCCTGGAGCTTGAAGGGCTTGACGACCACCCAGAAGCGCTTGAGGGGGACCTGCGGGACCTGCATGGCGGAACGGAGGATACCAGGACACGCACATCGGAAGTCGCGACCCGTGAAGCGCCGCTGGATCGACTGGCAGAGGAAGATCCTCTAGCGACTGGAGCGAGATCGAGTCGTAACATGTGCCGCCAGTTGTGCCGGGCTCCGGGAGGGTACGCAGTGGAACAGCCGGTCGAAGGCGTCGTCCTCCGCGATCTCGCCCGTATCCGCAGCCCAGGCGGGAGGCCGCGCAGCGCGCTCCTGCGTGCCGTCCTGGCGAGCGGCGGCCGACTCCGACCACTGCTGCTGCGCCCGGTCCCCGTTGAGTGGCGCTTCCGCCTCGAGCAGCGCCTCCAGGACCTCACCAAGGCCCCCTACCCGTCGTCCGCCAGCGACGGCGCGACTCTGGCTGCGCTGCAGCGCCGCCCGGAGCCCGACGTTCGTCGCCTGGAGCAGGTCCTGCAGCCCTCCCTCCGGGGCGCCTGGTTCTAGGGAGTGGCGCCAGCGGACGCCGAGGCCACGCTCTCCGGGACCGTCCAGGCGGCCTTCGCTCGGGGCGCCGCGGGTGCCTTCGCGCTCAAGGTCGCTGGCGCCGGTCTCGCTCTCGCCGTTCACGCGGCGCTGACCCGCACCCTCGGGAGTCAAGGATACGGCGACTTCGTCGTCGGCCTCACCGTCGCCAGTGTGCTGGCGCTGGTGGCGAAGCTGGGGCTCGAGGGCGTCCTGCTGCGCTTCGTAGCAGCCTATGAAGTACAGCGGGCCTGGGGGCTGCTCCGGGGCGTCCTGACCTTCTCGTTCGCGACCGTCGCCATCAGCAGCTGCGTCCTCGCGCTCGGCGCCGCCGCGATTCTCCTCGCCCTGGAGTCACACCTGCGCCGTGACCTGTGGGCGGCGCTCTCGCTCTCGTGCGCGCTGATCCCGCTGATGGCGTTGGGCCAGCTCCGCTCGTCTGCCCTCCGGGGGCTGCGTCGGGTGGTGCGAGCGGACCTGCCCGAGGCGGTGCTGGTCCCGACGCTGGTGCTGCTGTTGCTGCTGCTGGCAGACCGTTACCTCGAGTGGGCGTCGCCCACTCCTGGTGGCGCCGCGGGGACGGCGCTGTACGTCGTCGCCGGATTGGGCGCCGGGGTCTTGGGAGGCGTGTGGCTCCTGCGCGCCCTGCCGACCGGCAGCCGCGAGGCCGCCCCCGAGTACTCCCGCGGCGCGTGGGTCGAGGTCGCCCGCTCGCTGTTCCTCGTCTCCGCCATGCACACGCTCCTGGCGCAGACCGACGTCCTGCTGATTGGCGCCCTGGCGGGGACGGCTGAGGCCGGGCTGTACAACGTCGCGGCGCGCATCTCGGGCCTGGCGCTGTTCGGGCTACACGCGGCGAACTCGATCGTGGCGCCGCTCATCTCGCGCTATCACGCTCAAGGCGCGCGCGAATCACTCCAGGCCCTGTTGACCCTCTCGGTGCGCGTGTCCTTCCTGTTCGCCGCGGGCACGGCGCTGGCGCTGTTCTTCCTCGCGGAGCACGTGCTGACGCTGTTCGGCGAAGACTTCCTCGACGCCCGGGCAGCGCTCAGCGTGTTGCTCGTCGCCCATCTGGCGAACGTCGGCGCCGGGTCCGTCGGGTTCCTGACGATGATGACCGGACGTCAGGAGGTGGCGGCGCGCACGTTCGCCGTCGCCGCGATCGCCAACATCCTCCTGAACGCCCTGCTCGTGCCGAGGTGGGGTGCGCTGGGCGCGGCCACGTCCACCGCCCTGTGCACCGGGCTGTGGAACGGCCTCCTGCTCCTGTTCGTGCGACGCGACATGGACCTGAACCCGTCGATCCTCCGGGTCGGACGGCGCGCGAAGGGTGGCTGAGCCGTCCGCTCTTGCAGGGACCGAGCGGAGCGCTCGGTCGACCCGCGCCCTCTCCTGAGGCTTGACCTATCATGCTCCGCCCAGGAGGTCGCCCATGACCCGCTCGCTCCCCGCCCTGGTCCTCACCCTGCTCCCCCTCCCCGCCCTCGCCGCCCCCGGCGGGCCGCCGCCGACCGCGCGCGAGCCGGTGGAGGAGACGCTGCACGGGGTCACGGTCACCGACCCCTACCGGTGGCTGGAGGGAGACGCGGAGGGGAACCCCACCGAGCGGGTGGGGGCCTGGACCGACGCCCAGAACGCCTACACCCGCGGCGTGCTGGACGCGATCCCGGGCCGCGCCAAGGTCGCGGAGCGTCTGCGGGAGCTCATGACGATCGGGGCGGTGGGCCTGCCCCGCATGCGCGGCGAGCGGGTGTTCTACAGCGAGCGGAAGGGCGATCAGGACCAGGCGGTGCTCTACCTGCGTGAGGGGGGCGGCCCGCCCCGGACGCTGCTCGACCCCAACGCCCTCGACGCCGCAGGGCTGATCTCGCTCGACTGGTACGAGCCCAGCCCCGACGGGACGCGGCTCGCCTTCGGCCTCAGCCGGGCCGGGGACGAGAACTCGACCCTGCACCTGCTCGACGTCGCCACCGGCCGCTGGCTGGCGGACGAGATCGCGGGCAAGGTGCGCGGCTGCGACTGGGAGCCCGACGGGCGCGGCTTCTTCTACCGGCAGCTGCGCGACGTGAAGGACCCCTACTCGGCCCGGATCCGCTACCACCGGGTGGGCGAGCACCACCGGCAGGACCCGGTCCTGTTCGAGCAGCACAGCACCACCTACGGCCCCTACGCCTGGATCGACCCGGCGGCCCGCTGGCTGCTGCTGGGCTACTACACCGGCACCGCGTCGAACGACCTGTGGGTCGTCGACCTGGACCGCTGGCGGCGCACCGGGGAGTTCGCGCGGGTCGAGGTGGTGGTGGGCGCCGACGCCAAGAACTGGGGCCCAGTGCTGGGCGACACCCTGTTCCTGAACACCACCCTGGACGCGCCCAACGGGCGCGTGGTGGCCGTCGACCTGGCGCACCCCCAGCCTGAGCGGTGGCGCGAGGTGGTCCCCGAGCGCGAGGGGGTGGCGATCGAGGGCGTGTCGCTGGCGCGGGGGCAGCTGGTGGTGACCAGCCTGCAGCAGGCTTCGACGCGAATCGAGCGCTTCCGCCTGGACGGGACGGCGCTCGGGCCGCTGGAGCTGCCGGGGATCGGCAGCGCCTCGATCGGGACCCACCCCGACCGGACCGACGCCTTCGTGTCGTTCCAGTCGTTCAACGAGCCGCGCAGCATCTACCGCGTGGACCTCGTCGCCGGGACCCGGGAGCTGTGGGCGCGGCCGGAGGTGCCGGTCGACCCCTCGCAGGTGGTCGTCGAGCAGGTGACGTATCCGTCCAGGGACGGGACGCCGGTGACGATGTTCCTGGTCCGCAAGAAGGACGCGAAGAAGGACGGGGAGCGCCCGACCCTGCTGTACGGCTACGGCGGGTTCGACGTCAGCCTGACGCCGCGGTTCAGCGCCACCTTGTTCCAGTGGTTCGAGGCGGGCGGGGTGTACGCCGTGGCCAACCTGCGCGGCGGAGGCGAGTACGGGGAGGCCTGGCACAAGGCGGGGCAGCTCGAGCGCAAGCAGAACGTGTTCGACGACTTCATCGCGGCGGCCGAGCACCTGGTGAAGAGCGGCTGGACCCGCCCCGAGCGCCTGGCGATCGCGGGCGGCAGCAACGGCGGGCTCCTCACCGGGGCCGTGCTGGTGCAGCGGCCCGACCTGTGCCGGGCGGCGGTCTCCTCGGTGCCGCTCCTCGACATGCTGCGCTACCACCGGTTCCTCATGGCGCGCTTCTGGGTGCCCGAGTACGGGAGCGCCGAGGACGCCGAGCAGTTCGCCTTCCTGCGCGCCTACTCGCCCTACCACAACGTGAAGGCGGGGACGAAGTACCCCGCCGTGCTGCTGACGGCCGGCGAGAACGACAGCCGGGTCCACCCGCTGCACGCCCGCAAGATGGCGGCGCGCCTCCAGGCGGCCACGGCCTCTGAGGCGAGCGAGCGGCCGGTCCTGCTGTGGGTCGAGCGGGCCGCCGGCCACGGCTCGGGCAAGCCCCTCTCGCTGCGGCTGCAGGAGACCGTCGACGAGCGGGTGTTCCTCATGTGGCAGCTGGGCCTGCTGGGGGGACCGGGCGAGGCCACGGGCGCCGCGCAGGAGGGGAAGGACCGGCGCTGAGCGAGCTCATTCGGATCGAGTGAGCGGCGCCCCCACCAGGTCCGCCACCGCCGCCTCGATCCCGCTGACCACCCGGGCCAGGGCCTCGTAGTCCACCCGCTCGGGGACGTCGCTGGGCGTGTGGTAGTGGGGATAGCGGAACAGCGCGGTGTCGGTGGCCATGACCGCCGGGTAGCCCTCCTGCCAGAACGCCCAGTGGTCGGAGAAGCCGACCCCCGGAATGCTCCCGGGGAGGGCCGCCCCCTCGCTGGGGAAGGCGGCGGCGGC
>JAWLGW010000010.1:4271-21595 GCA_041690735.1 Planctomycetota bacterium | reverse complement strand
GCCGCCTGGAAGCCGTCGGCGCCGCCCGACGCGATGTCGTAGCTCAGCTGCCGCACGGCGTGGCGCATGCGCTCGGACTGCAACGCCAGGACGAGCTCCTCCTCGGTGCCGCTGACCACCCCGTGGGCGACGTCGCGCGTGACGTCGCGCAGCGCCAGCCGGAAGCGCCCCGAGCGGACCATGTCCCGCGCCTGCGCCTCGACGGTGGTCATCACCCCCGCGGCGGCCTCCCGCGACGCCTCCTGCAGCGCGGCCCGGAAGGCGGGCGATCGCAGCACCTGCGTCGCATCCCCCTGCACGCTCTCGAACACCCCCGCCGCCGCGTCCCGGCCGGCGGCCCGCATGGCCTGCCGCATGCCGTCGGACTGCAGCGCCTCCCCCACCTCGTGGAACGTCCGCTCCAGGCGCCGGTCGCGCGCCATCTCCAGGGTCGCCGTCGAGACGCCGAGGGTCGCGCCTTCGGCGGCGTCGTGCGTGACCTGCCCGATCTCTTCGTCCTCGGCCTTCTGCTCGAGGGCCTCGACCGACCCCTCCGTGGCCTCCTGAGCCCGCTCCTGCGCCATGCAGCCGCAGAGCGCGATCGCCGACGCCAGCACGAGCTGCCAACCGGAAGGGCGCCGGCGCCATCGGCAGTGCGTGAGGTACTTCATGCCGGGCGCGCTGCAAGGAGAGTGCCCCCCGCGCCGCGGCTCGAACCCCCTGCGCGCCGCCCCTCGCCCGCGCCGGCGCGGCCGCCGCGGGGACGTCGGCGCCTCCACCGACGCGACGGCTCGACGCGGCTGCCCCAATGGCGCGACGCGGGCCGCCGCGAGCGCCCTCCGCTCCAGCGATCGCGCGCCCGCCGCCCAGCCGCGGCGCCCGCCCCCAGCCCCAGACGGGTTAGGTGCGGGGGAAGTTCCTCCCCTCCCGGGAAGCGAGCGCTTCTCCAACAATGACGGAGGAGCGGCCTCGCGAGGGCACCAGCGTGAGCCACGGGGCTCGCGGCGCGAGCCCCGGGGGCTGCGGCGATCAGGAGAGAGGCATGCAGCGAGCGGAGTCGGGCGCCGAGAGCGCCCAGCAACGTCAGGCCGACGAGCGGGGGCGCGCGCGGGTGCAGCGCCCGGTGTTCCTGGTGGGGGCGCCTCGCTCGGGCACGACGCTGGTAGCGCTGATGTTCGACCACCACCCGCAGATCACCTGGTGCGGGGAGGTCCACTACATCGTCGACTTCCTGCCGGACCGCGGGCTGCCCGCCGTCGCGGCGTATCGCGAGTGGCTCGAGCGGGACCGGATCTTCCGCATGGCGCGGCTGCAGGTCGACCCCGCCCTCGACTACCCGGCGCTGGTCGACAGCTTCCTGGCGCAGCGGCGGCAGGTGACCGGGAAGCCGGTGGTCGGCGGGACGCTGCACCGGCGGTTCGACCGCGTGCTCGAGGTGTGGCCGGACGCCCGGTTCATTCACCTGGTGCGCGACGGCCGCGACGTCGCCTCGTCGTGCATCGGCATGGGCTGGGCCGGCAACACCTGGACCGGCGCCACCCGCTGGCTCCGCGCCGAGCTGGCCTGGGACGCGCTCCGCCCGCGCCTCGACCCGGCCTGCTACCTGGAGCTGAGCTACGAGGAGCTGATCCAGGTCCCCCGCGACTCCCTCTCGGCGGTGTGCGCCTTCCTGGGCGTCCCCTACGACCCGGCCATGCTGTCATACCCCCAGGACACGAGCTACGGCGCCCCCGACCCGCGCCTGACCGAGCAGTGGCGTCGGCGCGACCCCGAGGAGGTCCGGCTGGCCGAGGCGCGGCTGGGCGAGCTCCTGAGGGCGCGAGGCTACCAGCCCAGCGGTCACCCGCCCCTCGAGGTGGGCCCGCTCGACGAGCTGCGGCTGCGGGGACAGGATCGCCTGGCGCGGTTCCGCTTCCGCCTCGATCGCTACGGGCCGCTCCTGTGGGCCGGCGAGACCGTGACCCGGCGCCTGGGCCTCGAGCCGCTCCACCGGCCGCTGCTGCGGCGGGTGCACGAGGTCGACACCCGGCTCCTCAAGTAGCTGGCGTGGCCCCGCCCGCCGCGGCATGCTCCTCCCCAGGGAGGCGGCCCCGTGGCGGCAGACTGGAGCTGGCACGGCGAGTGGTTCGACGAAGGGGTGCTGAACGGCACCCTGCACGCCCCCGAGGGCGAGGCCCCGATCCACGTCTGCGTGCGCTGGGCGGGCGGTGGCCGCGAGCTCACGCCCGACGACCTGGCCGAGATGGCGCTCGTCCCAGCGGAGCTGGGGCCGTCCGACGGCCTGGCGCCGCGCTCGGGCGCCGAGGTATGCGAGCACCTCGAGGTGTCGGTCGCAGAGCGCGCGGCGGACCTCCGCCTGCGGGAGTGGGAAGAGCCCTCCTGGGAGGGCGTGGAGACGCTGGGCGGCGGCGGCCTCCGGCGGCGGATCGAGCTCACGATCCGCGCCACGGCGAACGCCCCCGAGGTCGAGCTGTCCCAGGCGCTCTGGGCGCAGGAGCTGCTTGATGACGACCCTCAGCTCACCGCGTGGCGCGACCTGCTGGCGGCGGTGCGCGCGCGCTCGCCCCGGGGCTGCGCCTCCGCGCTCCTGCTCCGCGGCGCCGAGTGGTTGCTGAGGCAGCCCGCCGGCGCGACGCTCGCCAGGCGGTGCCTCGAGCGGCGGGCGACGCTGGAGGGGAGCGCCGCTCGCCGCTCCTGGAGCCACACCCTCACGCTCCCCCGGGTCCACCTGCCGGTGAGCGTCGAGGCGCCGCCCGTCCCGCTCGAGCTCCGCGTCTGCCTGGAGGAGCTGTGGCAAGAGGCGACGCTCCAGGGCGTGCGAGCTGCTGTCTGGACGCCCGTGCGGGACGCCCGGCTCGAGCTCCGCGTCCCCGTCCTCGAGCCCCAGGGCGTCGTCTACACCCTCGCCGAGGGACGGACCGACGCCTGGGGCGCGGGCAGGCTGACCGCCCGGCTGACCTGCGCCGTGGCGCCCCTGCTGAGCCTCGACCGCGACCGGGTGGAGCTCGTGCTGCGCTGGGGGCGGCCGCGCGAGGCCGCGCTGGACGCCGCCGCCTTCCGCCGAGGTGCCTGGCGCCGCCCCGCCGCGCCGACCGCCCGCACCCGCCAGGCGCTCTCCTCCCTCGCTGCCGCCGACCTCGAGGCCTGCTACGACGCCGACCGCCACTGCTTCTGCGGGGCCGACCTCGACGGCGCGGACGTCGCCGGTCAGCCGTCGTCGCCGAGCGCGCCCCTGCTCGCGCCCCTGCTCGCGCTGTGCCCGCTGCCTTCCACGGCGTCTCCCGAGGCGCACGCCCTGTGGCGAAGCGTCACGGAGCCTAGGCCGGACGCCGCCGCTCCAGGGCTGCCCCAGCTCGGCTGGCCCTGGGGCGACGGTCAGCTCCTCGAGCCGGGCCGCCCCTGGCTCGACCGGCTCGGCGACGAGGTCGAGGCGAGCCGCCCGCTCCGGCGTTGGGCGCCGCAGGACCTGTGCCGCCTGGCGCGAGCGATCGCGTCGGGCGACGACGCCGCCGCCCAGGCCGACCTGCTCGCCGAGCGGGTCCTCGCCCACCCGGTGCCGTGGACGTACGCCCTCAGCAAGTCCCGCTGCGGCTGGGAGCCCGAGCGTCGCCCCGCGCGCGCTCAAGCCGTCGCCGCCCTCCTGCTGCTCCGTGTGGACGGGCCGCCGGCGCGGGTCGCGGCGACGACCCTCCTCGACCGGCTGGCCGCGCAGGTCGAGGCGCTCGAGCTGTGGCCCTCGGGCGAGGCCCACCACGTCCTCGCCGCGCTGGAGGCGGGCTGTCGCCGCGGCCTCCAGGACCTCGAGGCGCCGCGCGCGCGCCTGCTGGAGCGCCTGTGGGAGCGCCTGCAGGCGCCCGATCGGCTGCCCGTCGAGAGCCTGCTGCTCCTGGCGACGCACCCGCGTTGAACGAGCCGCCGCGGCCGGCCTTCGAAGGTCGCGGCCGGGCGAGCCCCGGGCCCGCAGGCTGCGCTGCGTCGCGCGCAGCAGGACCCCCGCGTCGGGTCCTGGGCCTTGCGGCGATGCAGTCGCGTGCTGGGATGGGGCCGCCCGAACGGAGCCCAAGCACCTCCACTGCGGCGGACACTCATCACATCGCCGGGGACCCCATGCACCGCTTCCCGACGCGTCGCCACTCGGCACAGCTCGCCCGCCAGCTCGACCAACTCCGGCAGCGCAACGCCCGCCTGCGGCTCCTCGCCGAGACCTCCAACGGGCTGCTGCTCACGCAGAGCCCGCAGGCGTTCGTCCGCCAGGCCTTCGAGCGTCTGTCCGAGCTGCTGGGCCTCGAGGTCTACTTCAACTACCTCCTGTCCGACGACGGGGCCCACCTGCGCCTCGACTCCTGCAGCGGCGTGCCCGCCGACACCTGCTCCGAGCTCGCACGGCTGGAGCTCGGCGACGGGATCTGCGGAGCGGTGGCGCAGGAGCGGCGGCCCGTCGTGCTCGCGGACCTGCGGAGCGACCCCGGGCCCCGGAGCGAGCACGTGCGCGCGCTGGGCCTCACCGTCTACGTGTGCCTGCCGCTGCTGGCGGAGGACCGGCTGATCGGCACCCTCTCCTTCGGCTCCCGTCACCGCATCGGCTTCGCCCCCGACGAGCTGGAGCTGCTGACCACCGTGTGCGACCTCGTCGCCGCCGCGATCGATCGCGCGCGCCTGATCGACCAGCTGTCGGCCTCCAGCCAGCGGCTCCAGGCGGCCGATCGCCGCAAGGACCAGTTCCTCGCCGTCCTCGCCCACGAGCTGCGGACGCCCCTGGCGCCCATCCTGCACGCGGCGCAGCTCCTGGCGACGCACCACGCCAGCGCGGAGGCCGGCCCCGGCCGGGCCGCCGCCGCCATCGAGCGGCAAGTCCGCCGAATGGCGCAGCTCGTCGACGACCTGCTGGACGTGTCCCGCGTTCGACAGGGGAAGGTCCGCCTGGCGCGGCGCCCGCTGGTGCTGGGCGAGGTGGTCGAGCACGCCCTGCAGACCAGCCGGGTGCTGCTGGAGCAGAGCGGCGTCATCGTGGAGGTCCACCGCGCGGAGGAGCCGGTGCGCGTGTCGGGCGATCCCAACCGCCTCGAGCAGGTCCTGTGCAACCTGTTGAGCAACGCCTGCCGCCACACGCCGCCCGGCGGGCGGGTGGAGATCGAGGTCGACGTCCGCGGCGGCGAGGCGCACCTGCGGGTGCGGGACACCGACGCCGGGATCGCCCCCGAGGACCTGCCTCACGTGTTCGACCTGTTCCACCAGGCGGAGAGCGACGGCGGCGGCCTGGGGATCGGGCTGACCCTGGTGCGGACGATCGTCGAGCTCCACGGCGGGCGAGTGTCGGCCAGCAGCGAGGGAGTAGGCCGCGGGACGGCGGTCTCGGTGGTGCTGCCGCTGCGGTCGACCGCCGCCCCCGAGGCCGCCCTCGCCACCGGTGGCCCCGCCGCCGCCGCACCCCCCGAGGTCCTCCAGCCTCCCGGCGCGCAGGACCGCCCCCTGCAGGTGCTCGTCGTGGAGGACAACGCAGACGGCGCCCTGCTCCTGGCGGCGCTCCTCGAGACCATGGGGTACGAGGCCCACATCGCCAACACCGGCTCCGAAGGCCTGGAGCTGGCGCGGCGCCTCCGCCCCGACACCGTGGTCATGGACCTCGGGCTGCCGGGCATGGACGGCTACGAGGTGGCGCGTCGCATGCGCGCCGACCCCGAGCTGGAGGGGATCCACCTGATCGCCCTCAGCGGCTACAGCAGCGCCAGCGACCGCCGGCGCGCCTACGAGGCCGGCTTCGACGTGCACCTCGCCAAGCCGGCCGAGGCGGACGCGCTGCAGCGCACGCTGACCGACCTCGGCCGGGCCGCCTGATCTACCGCCGCTTGGCGTGCCCCTCCACCGGCAGGCGGAGCAGGCAGAAGCGCTCCTTGGGCGTGTTGGGGTCACGGGCGCGAATGTCCGGCATCTCGAGCAGCTCCTTGCGGACCACCTCGGGGCGCAGCCCGCGCAGGTCGTTGGCCGCCAGCCCCTCGAGCTGAGTGCCGCGCCTCTTGATCGTCTCCACGATGTCGTCGAGGTGCAGGCAGGCGGCCTCGGTGCGGTCGGCCGGAACGTCCTTCCAGTGGAAGGCGTAGCGAATCAGGCGCTGCAGCAGCTCCCGATCGCGAAAGTTCGGTGCCTCGATCATGTTCGTCCCTCCCGGCGCCGAGCGCCAGCTCATGACCGGTCGTGGCGCAACCGCCGCACCAGGTCGCTCCGGCCGGCCCCGCGGGCGCCTGTGACGTGAGGCGTCCCCGAGTGTCCGGATCGCGCGGACGTGCGCGTCCCGCGCGGGCCCGGGCGAGGCGCGGCTGGCTCCCTGCGCGGCGCCTCGGCAAGGGCCGGGCGCCCGCCGCTCGAATCGGCGCCGGGGTTGCAGCGCTCCCTCCAGCGGCGGGTCGACCCCGCCGGAAGGAGACGCCATGGGAGTCCTGCAGTCGCTGATCGAGGTCAGCAGCCCTGCCTTCGCGGAGGGCCAGCCGATCCCGCGCCGCCACGCGCACGCCGACGAGGGGGGCAACGTGTCCCCGCCGCTGTCCTGGTCGAACCTGCCCGACGGCACCCGGCAGGTGGCGGTGCTGTGCGAGGACCCGGACGCCCCCCGGGACGAGCCGTTCGTCCACTGGATCGTGTACGGGATCCCGCCCACCGTGACCGGCCTGCCGGAGGGCTTCTCGTCGGCCCCCCGCCTGAGCGAGGTCCCGGACGCAGCGGTGCGCCAGGGCAGGAACGACTTCGGCGCGCAGGGCTGGGGCGGCCCGCTGCCGCCGCGCGAGCACGGGCGGCACCGCTACCACTTCCACGTGTACGCCCTCGACCGGGCGCTCGAGGCGGAGCCGGGCCTGAGCAAGCAGCAGCTCATGCGCGAGATGCGCGGCCACGTGCTGGGCCAGGGCGCGCTGGTGGGGACCTACGAGCGGCGGTAGTCCCGGGGGGGGACACAGCGTGCCCGAAAGGCCTTCGGGCACGGGCACGGGCACGGGAGGCTGACGCGAAACGCGAGGAGCGCCTCGCGAGGAGCCCTATCGAACACGGAATATCAACAGGGAATATCAACCAGAACAGCGAACGGCTCGTCCTCCGAGGCCTGATCGTGCTGCCTGCAGCGGAGCCAAGCCCTGTTCCCATTCTCTGTTTGCTGTCTGATATTCCGTGTTCGATCTCCTCGGGCTGCCGCGGCTGCGTCTTGCGACGGCCTCACGGGCACGGGCACGAGGGTCTGTATTCAGCGAGTGGGGCCGAGCTCCGGCGGAGGTCCCCAGGGCCCGTACAGGTCGTCGCGATACACCCGCTCGTAGATCCCCGGCTCGGGCTTCGCCCCGCCCTCCTGCTCGGGCGCCGCCCCTTCCCCGGCCGCCCGCTCGGCGCGGAACGTGGCGTCCTCGACCCACACTCGGTACAGCTCCGCGTCGAGCTTGGGCAGCGCCTGGAGGAAGGCCACCAGGGCCCACATGCTGCGACTCGACAGCGGGTCCCCGTAGGCCGGCATGCCGCTGCGCCGCAGGCCGTTGGCGATCATCCACCAGACGCGGGCGGGGTGCCCCTCGGTGCGCGGTCCCGCCCCCTCCCACAGCCGGGTGGGCTGCGGGCTCAGCCCGCGACCGGCGAGGTCGGGGGGCATCCCTGGGGCGCCGTGGCACCGCTGGCACAGCTCGTGGTACAGCAGCAGCCCTCGCTCCCGCAGCGCCGGATCGGAGAGGTCCCCGGGCACCTCGATGCCCTCGGCCGCCTTCGCCATTCGCCGCCGCGCGCTGGTGTCGAGGAACCAGCTCACCACCCCCTGGTGCGTGCGGCCGGCGGTGACGTCCATGCTGCCGGCGTAGGCCGCGCCCACGACCGCCGCCGTCAGCGCCGCGAGGGTCAACACCACGACCCCGAAGACGAAGCCGAGGACCCGCGCCGCCCGGCGCAGCCGAGGTCGCCGGGCCGGCCGCCGCTCGACGCGCGCCTCCTCCTGCGCGCGGACTGCCACCCGCTCTGCCATGCTCCTCCTTCACGCGCCACGGGAGGCGCTCGCGGGTCCGCCCGGGGTCGCGGCCGAGACACCCCTGGCGCTCGCCCCTGCAACCGCAAGGGCGGCCGACGGTGGGCCCGCGGGGGAGCGTCGATCGCAACTGCCGCGCCGGCAAGGTGCGCAGGATCTCGCACCGGCGACCCGGTAGCGCAAACCTCCGCCATCAGTAGCCTCGCCCCAGGCGCGCCGCACGCGAGGGAATCTCACCCGCGACCCGTGCGCAGGGAGCCCATGGAGATCTGGCCCGGAGACGCGTACCCCCTCGGCGCCACCTACGACGGCGTCGGCACGAACTTCTCGCTGTTCTCGGAGGTGGCCGAGCGGGTCGAGCTGTGCCTGTTCGACGAGGAAGGGCGCGAGACGCGGGTGCCGCTGCCCGAGGTGACCGGCTTCTGCTGGCACGGCTACCTGCCCGGGGTCGCGCCGGGCCAGCGCTACGGCTACCGCGTCCACGGCCCCTACCAGCCCTCGCTGGGCCACCGGTGCAACGCCCACAAGCTGCTGCTCGACCCCTACGCCAAGGCGATCGCGGGGGAGGTGACCTGGAACGAGTCGCTGTTCTCGTACGCGTTCGGCGAGCCGCAGGGCCCGATCAACGCCGCCGACAGCGCCGCCTCGGTGCCGCGCTCGGTGGTGGTGAACCCCTACTTCCTGTGGGACGACGACCGGCGCCCCCACACGCCGTGGCACGAGACGGTGATCTACGAGGCCCACGTGAAGGGCTTCACCGCCTCGCACCCCGAGGTCCCCCCCGAGCAGCGCGGCACCTACGCCGGGCTGGCCCACCCGGCCGTGATCGGCTACCTGCAGTCGCTCGGCGTCACGGCGATCGAGCTCATGCCGGTCCACCAGTTCGTGCACGACCACTCGCTGGTGGAGCGCGGGCTGAGGAACTACTGGGGCTACAACTCGATCGGCTACTTCGCCCCCCACAACGAGTACTCCAGCGCCGGCGGGACCGGGCAGCAGGTGCAGGAGTTCAAGCAGATGGTCAAGACCTTCCACGAGGCGAACCTCGAGGTGATCCTCGACGTGGTCTACAACCACACCGCCGAGGGGAACCACCTGGGCCCGACCCTCTGCTTCCGGGGCGTCGACAACGCCGCCTACTACCGCACGGCGCCCGACCCCCGCTACTACATGGACTTCACGGGGTGCGGCAACAGCCTCAACATGCGCCACCCCCACGTCCTGCAGCTGATCATGGACTCGCTGCGCTACTGGGTCCTGGAGATGCACGTGGACGGGTTCCGGTTCGACCTCGCGGCCGCCCTGGCGCGCGAGCTGTTCGAGGTGGACCGGCTGGCGGCCTTCCTGGACCTGATCCACCAGGACCCGGTGGTGTCGCAGGTCAAGCTGATCGCCGAGCCCTGGGACGTGGGCCAGGGCGGCTACCAGGTGGGCAACTTCCCCCCGGGGTGGTCGGAGTGGAACGGCAAGTTCCGCGACACGGTGCGCGACCTGTGGCGGGGCTCCGACGCGACCCTGGCCGAGTTCGCCTACCGCTTCACCGGCAGCTCCGACCTGTACGAGTCCACCGGCCGCCGGCCCTACGCCAGCATCAACTTCGTCACCGCCCACGACGGCTTCACCCTGCGGGACCTCGTCTCGTACAACGAGAAGCACAACGAGGCCAACGGCGAGGGGAGCCGGGACGGCGAGAGCCACAACCGCTCCTGGAACTGCGGCGTCGAGGGGGAGAGCGACGACCCGCAGGTCCTCGCGCTCCGCGCGCGGCAGCAGCGCAACTTCCTGGTGACCCTGTTCCTGGCGCAGGGCGTCCCCATGCTCCTGCACGGGGACGAGCTCGGGCGCTCGCAGGGCGGCAACAACAACGTCTACTGCCAGGACAACCCGATCGCCTGGGTGGACTGGGAGGCGGTCGACGAGGAGCTGCTGGAGTTCGTGCGGCGGCTGATCGCCTTCTACCGCGAGCACCCGGTGTTCCACCGGCGCGGGTGGTTCCAGGGCACGTCGATCCGCGGCTCGGGGCGGCGGGACATCGGCTGGTTCAGGCCCAGCGGCGAGGAGATGGCCGAGGCCGACTGGCAGACGTCCTTCGCCAAGGCCCTGGGGGTGTTCCTCAACGGCCAGGGGATCCCCGGGCTCGACCGCCGCGGGCAGCGCGTGGTCGACGACAGCTTCTACGTGCTGTTCAACGCCCACGAGGGGCCGCTGAAGTTCACGCTCCCGCGCGCCCTGGGCGGCGCCGACTGGCGGGTCGAGATCGACACGGCCGCGCCCGGCCTGGACCTCGCCGGCGAGGAGCGGGCGGTACGGCGCCCCGGGCAGACCTTCGAGGTCGCCGCCCGCAGCTGCGAGGTGCTCCGCCGTGTCGAGTGAGCCGAGCGCGCCCCGCGCCACCTATCGGCTGCAGCTCCGGCCGGGCTTCGGGTTCGACCAGGTCGCCGCCCTGGCGCCGTACCTGGCCCGGCTGGGGGTGAGCCACGTCTACCTGTCCCCCTACCTCCAGGCCGCCCCGGGGAGCACCCACGGCTACGACGTGGTCGACCACAGCCGGGTGAACGAGGAGCTCGGCGGCGCGGAGGCCCACGAGCGCATGTGCCGGATCCTGGCGCAGCACGGGCTGGGGCAGGTGCTCGACATCGTCCCCAACCACATGAGCATCGCCACCCGGGCCAACGCCTGGTGGTGGGACGTGCTCGAGAACGGCCCCTCCAGCCGCTACGCCCACTTCTTCGACGTCGACTGGGAGCCCCACGAGGAGCGGCTGCGGGACAAGGTGCTGCTGCCGGTGCTGGGCGAGCACTACGGCCGCCTGCTGGAGTCGGGCTCCATCCGGATCGTGCGGGAGGGGGGCTCGTTCACGATCCGCGTCCACGACCACGTGCTGCCGGTCGCCCCCGGCTCGCTGCACGACGTCCTCGCCCGGGCGGCGCAGGAGTGCGGCGACGAGGAGCTCGGCTTCCTGGCGGACTCGGTCGCGGCGCTGCCCGACGCCTCGCTCACCGACGAGGACAACCTGCGCCGCCGCCACCGGGACAAGGCGGTCGTGGGGCGCTACCTGCTGCGCCTGTTCGCCGAGCGCCCCTACACCGGCGCGGCGGTGGACGACACCCTGGGCCGCGTCAACGCCGACCCCGACGAGCTGCACGCGCTGCTCGAGGCCCAGAACTACCGGCTGGCCTACTGGCGGACCGCCCGCCACGACCTCGACTACCGGCGGTTCTTCGACATCGACACCCTGGCGGCCCTGCGCGTGCAGGACGAGGAGGTGTTCACGGAGACCCACCGGCTGGTGCTGGAGTGGGTCGGCAAGGGGCTGGTGGACGGGCTGCGGGTGGACCACCCCGACGGCCTCCGCGACCCCGAGGGGTACCTGCGCCGCCTGCGCCACGCGGCGCCGCGGGCCTGGATCGTGGTAGAGAAGATCCTGGAGCGCGACGAGGAGCTACCGCCTTCGTGGCCCGTGGACGGCACCACCGGCTATCAGTTCCTCAACGTCGTCGGCGGGCTGTACGTCGACCCGGCCGGGGCCGAGCCGCTGCGCCACACCTACGCCGAGCTGTGCGGCTGCCCGCTGCGCGACTTCCACGACCTCGTGCGAGACAAGAAGCGCATGGTGCTGCGCGAGCTGCTGGGGAGCGACCTCAACCGGCTGACCACCGCGCTGGTGCGGGTGTGCGAGCGCCACCGCCGGTACCGCGACTTCACCCGCGAGGAGCTGCGGGACGCGCTGGCGGAGGTGATCGCCTGCCTGCCGGTGTACCGCACCTACGTGCGTCAGGACGACGAGCTGCCCCAGGACCGGGACGTGCGCTACGTCACGCAGGCGGTCGAGCAGGCGAGGGAGCACCAGCCCGAGATCGACGAGGAGCTGCTGGCGTTTCTGCGCGAGCTCCTGTGCGGCCGCGTCCCCGGCGCGCTCGAGTTCGAGCTGGTGGCCCGCTTCCAGCAGATCTCGGGCCCAGCCATGGCCAAGGGCATGGAGGACACGGCCTTCTACTGCTACCCCTACCTCACCTCCCTCAACGAGGTGGGCGGCGATCCCTCCCGGGTCGGCGTGAGCCTGGACGAGTTCCACGGCTACTGCCAGCGGAGCCAGAATCGGTGGCCGCGCGCGATGCTGGGCACCTCCACCCACGACACCAAGCGGAGCGAGGACGTCCGGGCGCGGATCGCGCTCCTGTCGGAGGTCCCGGGCCAGTGGGCCGAGGCGGTGTCCCGCTGGCGCCGGATCGGCGGCCGCTACCGGGCGGGGGACCTCCCCGACGCCGAGACGGAGTACGTGATCTACCAGACCCTGGTGGGGGCCTGGCCGATCGAGGAGGGCCGCCTGCTGGGCTACCTCGAGAAGGCGGGCCGCGAGGCGAAGGTGCACACCGCCTGGACCCGGGTGGACCCCGAGTACGAGGCCGCGGTCGCGGCCTTCGCGAGGGGGCTGATCGCCGACCCCGCCTTCGGGGCCGACCTCGAGGCCTTCCTGCGCCCCCTGCTGCCGCTGGCGCGCGTGGCGTCGCTGGGGCAGACCCTGCTCAAGCTCACGGCGCCGGGCGTGCCCGACGTGTACCAGGGGTGCGAGCTGTGGGACCACAGCCTCACCGACCCCGACAACCGGCGCCCCGTCGATTACGGCGTCCGGGCCGCGCTCCTGGAGGAGGTGGAGCGGCTGGGCCCCGACGAGGTGCAGGCCCGCAGCGAAGAGGGCCTCCCCAAGCTGTGGCTGATCCACCGGCTGCTGCAGCTGCGCCGCGCCCGCCCCGAGGCCTTCGGCGCCTCCGCCAGCTACGAGGCGCTGCGCGCCACGGGCTCCCAGGCCAATCGTGTGGTCGCCTTCTCCCGCGGCGGCGCCGTGATCTCGGTGGTGCCCCGCTTGCTCGTGGGACTCGGCGGCGGGTGGGGCGACACCACGCTCCCGGTGCCGGCGGGCCGCTGGACCCGGCCGCTGGGCGGCCCCCCGATCGAGGTGCGTGAGGGCGACGCCGCGCGGCTGCCGTCGCTCCTGGAGCCGTTTCCGGTGTGCGTATTGGTCAAGGACGAGGGGTGAGGGAGGGGTGATGAGGGACAGCGACAGCGGATTGGCCACCATGGTTCCGGAGCCGGTGAAGGCGCCGGCGCGGCGGCGCCGCCGCCACGCGCCAGGCGAGGTCCGGGTGTGGGCGCCCGCGGCGCAGCAGGTCGAGGTCGAGCTGGAGGGCACGCGACGCCGTCCGCTGGTGCGCGAGGCCGGCGGCTGGTGGCGCCTGGAGCAGCTGCTGCCGGCGGGCGGCCGCTATGCCTTCGTCCTCGACGGCGGCCGTCCGCTGCCGGACCCCCGCTCCCCCTACCAGCCCGAGGGCGTGCACGGCCCCTCGTGCGTGGTCGACCACGACGCCTTCCCCTGGACCGACGCCGCCTGGCGACCGCCGGCCCTGGGGGAGGGGGTGATCTACGAGCTGCACGTCGGCACCTTCACGCCCGAGGGGACCTTCGCGGCCGTGATCGACCGCCTCGACGACCTGCTCGAGCTGGGGGTGACGCACGTCGAGCTCATGCCCGTGAACGAGTTCCCCGGCCGCCGCGGGTGGGGCTACGACGGGGTCGACCTGTTCGCCCCCCACCACGGCTACGGCGGCCCCGAGGGCCTCAAGCGGCTGGTGGACGCCTGCCACGCCGCCGGCGTCGCCGTGATCCTGGACGTGGTCTACAACCACCTCGGGCCCGAGGGGAACTACCTGGGCCAGTTCGGCCCCTACTTCACCGACACCTACAAGACGCCGTGGGGCCAGGCGATCAACCTCGACGAGGCGGGCTCGGACGAGGTGCGCCGGTTCATCGTCGACAACGCCCTCATGTGGCTGCGGGATTACCACCTGGACGGGCTGCGGGTGGACGCGATCCACGCCTTCTACGACCGCTCGGCGGTGCCGCTCCTCGAGCAGCTGGCGACCGAGGTGAACGCCCTGTCGAGCGAGCTGGACCGGCGCCTGGTGCTGATCGCCGAGAGCAACCTCAACGACCCCAAGGTGGTCACGCCGCGGTTCGCTGGCGGGTACGGCTGCGACGCCCAGTGGACCGATGACCTGCACCACGCGCTGCACGCCCTGCTCACCGGCGAGCAGGACGGCTACTACCAGGACTTCGGCAGCCTGGCGGATGTCGCCAAGGCGCTGGAGCGGGTGTTCGTGCAGGACGGCTCCTACAGCGTGTTCCGCGGGCGCCGCCACGGCCGGCCGGTCCCCCGGGACCTCGACGGCCACAGGTTCCTCGGCTACCTGCAGACCCACGACCAGGTGGGGAACCGGGCCCGCGGCGAGCGCCTGGGGCACCTGATCCCCACCCGCCGCCTCAAGCTGGCGGCCGCCCTGGTGCTGTGCTCGCCGCGGGTGCCCATGCTGTTCCAGGGCGAGGAGTGGAACGCGGCGGCGCCGTTCCTGTACTTCACCTCCCACACCGACCCCGACCTGGCGGAGGCGGTGCGCGAGGGGCGCCGCCACGAGTTCGAGGCCTTCGGCTGGAAGCCCGAGGACGTGCCCGACCCCCAGGCCGAGAGCACCTTCGAGGCCTCGCGCCTCGACTGGAGCGAGCGGGATCAGCCGGAGCACCGCGACGTGCTCCACTGGTACCGCGACCTCCTCCGCCTGCGCCGCGACCGCCGGGACCTGCGCGAGGGACGCCTGGAGACGGTGCGGGTGCGCCACGACGCCGAGCAGGGCTGGCTGGTGCTGGAGCGCCCCGCGACCTCGGTGGCCGTGAACACCTCCGACGTGCCGCGCCGGGTGCCGCTGGAGCCCGACCGCCCGCACCGCGTCGCCCTGGGCGACCCGCTGGGCCTGCGGACGCAGCAGGACCCGCTGACGCGGGAGCGGTGGATCCCGCTCCCGCCCGACGGGGTGGCGGTCCTGGTGTAGCCCGCTCCGCCCGATGGGCCGGGCGTGAGGCTGCGCGCGCCCCTCACCGAGCCGGCTCTCCCGTCAGGGCGCGGCCGGCTCGTGCTCGCGGCACAGCTGGGCGGCGTCCTGCTGCGAGAGCGGCTCCCGGGTGAGCCCGCAGGTGCCCCCGCTCCCTGCCTGCGGCTGAAAGTGGCGGCAGGTGCCGCACACACCGAACGATCGACCGGACTGGGCCCGCTGCAGCGATCGCAGCAGCTCCACGAGCTGCCCGGCCAGCTCGGCGGCCTGCCTTTCGCCCAGCGCCGCGACGGCCTCCCGCAGCACGGCGGGCGGCGCAGCCGACCGCACGCGCCGGCGCCCGGACGCGGTGAGGCGGAGGTGCACGCGCCGCCGATCCGCCGGGTCTTCCTTCCGCGTGAGGAGCCCTTCGCGTTCGAGGACGTTGAGGGTCTGCGAGACGGTCCCCTTGGTGAGGCCGAGGTACTCGGTCACGGCGCTGGGGGTGTCGCTGTAGCGATTGCAGCGGTCGAGGTAGGCCAGGGCCTGCAGGTGGACGGGCTGCAGGCCCACCCCCTCGGCTCTGCGGGCCTCGGCGCGCAGCAGGTTCGCCAGGCGCTCGATCAGCTCATGCGTCCGCTCGGCTCGGTCCATGGTCCTCCAGAGGTTACATGGTATCGCCTCGATACCTCTTGACGCGACCCCGAGGGCAGCGCTACCCTTCAGCCAGTATCGACTCGACACCACTAACCGCAAGGAGGATCCCATGAATCGAGCCGTCTTCTTCCACGCCGGCTGCCCCGTGTGCGTCGCCGCCGAGCAGCAGGTCGCCCAGGCCCTCGACCCGAGCCGCTACGCGGTGGAGGTCGTCCACCTGGGGGAGCAACCCGACCGCCTCCCCGAGGCAAAGCAGGCCGGCGTCCAGTCGGTGCCGGCCCTGGTCCTCGAGGGGCAGCCGTTCCACATCAACTTCGGCGCCGCCCTCAGCGACCTGGAGGCGCCCGCCGCGTGACCCGGGCCCGGTTCTTCCACGCCGGCTGCGGGGTGTGCGACCGCGCCGCCCGGGTCGCGGCGGCCCTCGACCCGCGTCGGTACGCCGTGGAGACCGTGCACCTCGGCGAGGCGCCCCAGCGCCTCGCCGAGGCGCAGGCCCTCGGCATCCGCTCGGTCCCGGCCCTGGTGATCGGGGAGCACGTCTTCCACCTCGACTTCGGCGCCGGGCTCGAGGACCTGCGGTGCTGGTGGGACTGGCGGGGTACGGCATCCGCTGCGGAGGGGGGCGGCTGAGCCCTCCCTCCGCGTGACGAGCTGCGCGGAGGTCACCCGCGCCCGCGCGCTCCCCCCGACGCTGGCACCCTCCCGGTAAGCTGACGGGTGGGAGGTGGCATGCGCGCGGTCGACTTGGTCCTCACCGATATCGGACAGCTGGTCCCGGTCGTCCCCCCTCCCGCGAGCGAGCGGGGGGGCGGGAGCGGCCCCTGGCGGGGTCCGATCCAGGAGTTGCCGGCGATCGCCGACGCCGCGCTGGCCGTGCACGAGGGGCGAGTGGTCGGCCTCGGCCCACGGGCCGAAGTGGAGGCCGCCTTCACCGGCGCGGCGACCGCCACGGCGGGGGGGCGGGTGGTGCTGCCGGGCTTCGTCGATCCCCACACCCACCTGCCCTGGATCGGCAGCCGCGAGCGCGAGTTCGAGCAGCGCCTCACCGGCGCCAGCTACGCCGAGATCGCCCGGGCGGGCGGGGGGATCCGGGCCACCACCCGCTCGGTGCGGGCCGCCTCGACCGAGGAGCTGGTCGCCGCCGCTCGCCCGCGCCTGGACCGCATGCTGGCCTGCGGCACCACGACCGCAGAGGCCAAGAGCGGCTACGGCCTGGAGCTGGCCGCGGAGCGCCGGCAGCTGGAGGCGATCGCGGCCCTCGACCGGGAGCACCCGATCGACCTGGTGGCGACCAACCTCGCCGCCCACGAGATCCCCGACGAGCGGCGCGACGACCGGGCCGGGTGGGTGCGCGAGCTGTGCGAGGTGATCCTCCCCGAGCTGCGCCCTCTGGCCGAGTTCTGCGACGTGTTCTGCGAGGACCACGTGTTCACCCCGGCCGAGTCGCGCGCCATCCTGACCCGCGCCCGCGAGCTGGGCTACGGGGTCAAGCTCCACGCCGACGAGCTGGTCCCCACGGGCGGCGCCGAGCTGGCGGCGGAGCTGGGCGCGGTGTCCGCCGACCACCTGGCCTGCACCGGGGAGGCCGGGATCGCCGCCCTGGCGAGCAGCGACACGGTGGCGGTGCTGCTCCCCGGCACGTCCTTCTACCTGCGCAAGCCGGCGCACGCGCCCGCCCGGGCCATGCTGGAGGCCGGGGTGGCGGTGGCGCTGGCGACCGACCTCAACCCCGGCTCGAGCCTGACCGAGTCCATGCCCATGATCCTGACCCTGGCCTGCCTGCAGCTCGGCATGACCCCCGCCGAGGCGATCGTGGCCGCCACCCGCAACGCCGCCTGCGC
>JAWLGW010000010.1:0-4261 GCA_041690735.1 Planctomycetota bacterium | reverse complement strand
GGGGCGGGGGGCCCCCCCCCCCCCCGCCGCCGGCGGGGGGGGGCGCGGCCACGACCGCGGCAGCCTGGAGGTCGGCAAGCGGGCCGACTTCGTGCTGTGGGACGCGCCGTCGTGGCGCTACCTCCCCACCCACTTCGGGGTCAGCCTGGCGGCCGAGGTCTACAAGGGCGGACGGCGAGTGTTCGCCCGCCAGGAGGCGAGCGCATGAGCTGGCGCGACCCCGCCGAAGTGGCCGCGGTCGAGGAGGCCGCCCGGGCGATCTACGCCGATCAGCTGCGCCCGATCGCCGAGCGGTTCGAGTTCGAGCCGCCGCCGGCGGCCAGCGAGTCCACCGGGCTCCCCATGGTGCTGCTGCTCGGCAACCACTCCTCGGGCAAGTCGTCGTTCATCAACTTCCTGGTGCACGAGGAGATCCAGCGCACCGGGATCGCGCCGGTGGACGACAGCTTCACGATCATTACCCACGGCGCCGATGCGGCGGACAAGGACGGCAACGCGGTCATCACCAACCCCCAGCTCGCCTGGGGCGACCTGGAGCGGTTCGGGCCCCAGCTGGTGAGCCACCTCAAGCTCAAGGTCCGCCCCCGCCCCGAGCTGGAGGGGATCGCCCTGGTCGACACCCCCGGCATGATCGACGCCGCCTCCTCGAAGACCGACCGGGGCTACGACTTCGCCGGGGTCGTGCGGTGGTTCGCCGAGCGGGCCGACGTGATCCTGTTCCTGTTCGACCCCGACAAGCCGGGCACCACCGGCGAGACGCTGCGGATCCTCACCGACTCCCTGGCCGGCCTCGACCACAAGCTGCTGCTGATCTTCAACAAGGTCGACCGGTTCAGCACCATGCGCGACTTCGCCCGGGCCTACGGCGCCCTGTGCTGGAACCTGTCCAAGGCGATCCCCCGCAAGGACCTCCCCCACGTCTACAACACCTACCTGCCGGGCGAGGAGGGGGGCGCGGCGCGGGAGGAGGCGAAGGGCGGGGCGGGCGGGTTGCCCCTGGAGGACTTCGCCGCCAGCCGGGAGGAGGTCCGGGGCGAGGTGCAGCGGGCGCCTTTCCGCCGCCTCGACAACGTGATCAGCCGCCTGTACCAGTACGCCCGCCGGCTGCGGGTCCACGCCCGGGTCCTCGACCAGCTCAGCCGGGAGCGCCTCAAGCACAAGCTGCTGTACGGCGCCGGCGCCGTGCTGCTGGTCCTGCTGACCGCCGCCGCGATCTGGATCGAGGCCACGGTGATCGAGGGCGAGGGCCGCTGGTCGTGGATCGGCGGCACCTTCGCCGTGGCCCTGGTGCTGGCCGGGACGGGGGCCGCGATCTACAGCTGGGACCAGCGCCTGCGCCGCAAGAACCTGTCGCTCGACGCCTTGTTCGAGCGCACCTACAGCCGCGAGCTGACCCTGGGCGACAACGTGGACGACCTGCGCGCCCTGTGGGGCTCGGTCCGCGACCGGGTGCGCCGGGCCCTCGAGGCGCGGGGCGACTTCCCCCGCCTGCGCCGCTCGGACCACAAGCGGCTGAGCAAGGCGCTCGAGGAGGACGTGCCGCGCCTGCGGGCGCAGGCCAGCGCCGAGAAGCAGCGCGCCGCTCAGGCCGAGGAGGAGCCGGCGCCCGCCGAGGGCTGACCCGCCGCGGGCGGCGCGCCCCGCGCGATCGGCAGCAGCAGCAGCAGCGCCGGGGTCACCACCAGGTCGCCCACCAGCGCCGCCGCGATGGCGATCGCCGTGAGCAGCCCGAAGTTGGCGGTGGGCGCGAAGGTGGCCCCCAGCAGCACCGCGAAGCCGCAGAACAGCACGGTCGAGGTGGACAGCACCGCCGTCCCCTCGTGGGCGATCGTCTCGTGCACCGCAGAGGCCAGGGGGCGGTCGCGCGAGAAGCGCTGGAAGCCGAGCAGGATGTGGATCGTGTCGTCGACCGCGATCCCCAGGGCGATGCTGGCGACCATCGAGTTGAACGAGTTGAAGGGGATCTCCAGCAGGCCCATGGCGCCGATCAGCGCCACGATCGGGATCATGTTGGGGACCATGGACAGCAGGCCCAGGCGGAGCGAGCGCAGCGCCGCGGCCATGACCAGCGTAATGATCAGGAAGGCGACCCCGAAGCTCTCGATCTGGCCGCTCATGATGGTGTCGGCGGTCTGGCTGAACACGACGGTGGTCCCCGTCGGCAGCGCCCGCAGACCCAGGGGCGCGAGGTGCTGCGCCTCGAGGCGGGCGACGGTGTCGATCAGGCCGTTCATGCGGGCCGAGCCCACCGCCTCGGCTCGCACGATCACCCGCAGCCACTCGGCGTCGGGGTGGTTGCCGCCCGGGGCCGCGATCAGCCGGTCGAGGGGGAGCTCGTTGCCGGCGACCAGGCGGAGGAGGGTCTCCAGCTTGTCGAGGTCCTCGGGCGAGTCGGGGATCGAGCGCTCGCCGGTCAAGATCCCGCGGGCCACGCTCACGCAGTCGGCGGCCGAGAAGGCGTAGTCCACGAACGGCACCGCCGCCTCGAGGTCGCGCTCCAGGGCCAGGATCGCCCGCAGCGCCTGCGGGCTGCGGGACGTGCCGGGCGGCCCCTGCACCAGCAGCTCGCAGGGGGCGATCCCCACGAACCGCTCCTGGATCGCCTGCGCGTCCTGGCGCAGGGACGAGGACGCGGGGAAGAAGCTGAGGAAGTCGGTGTCGACCACCACCCGCGTCCAGCCGAGGCCGCACACCAGGGTGAAGGCGAGGCCGACCGCCAGCCCCAGGCGCGGGCGGCGGAGCACCGCGTCCGCCAGCCGGTCGATCCGCATCTTCTGCCCCGGCTTGGGGTGGGGCGGCGGCAGCAAGGCGGCGGCGGCGGGGATGAACACCACGCTCACCGCGAAGGCGGTGAGCGAGGCCACGGCGGCGGCCACGCCGAAGGCGCGGATCGGCGGGATCGGCGACAGCACCAGGGAGCCGAAGCCGAGCGCCGTGGTGACGCTGGTCAGCAGGCAGGGAAGGAACACGTGGCGGAGCGCCCGCCGCGCCGTCTCGACCCCCGTGGCGTCGGGCCCCAGCTGGGCGGCCTGCGCCCGCTGCTCGACCAGCAAGTGCAGGGCGTCGGCGACGCCGATCACCAGCAGCAAGGTCGGGATCAGGCTGGTCATGGTGTCGAGGGGCACCCCCAGGTGACCGAGCGCCCCCAGGGTCAGCTCGATCGACACCACCAGCACCCCCAGGGTCAGCAAGGTGCCCGGCAGAGAGCGGAGCACCAGCCAGGCGGTGATCAGCGCGATCAGCACCAGCGGCCCGCTGAACCGGATCATGTCGGTCCGGATCGCGTCGATGATCTCGGCCTTCACCAGGGGGCTGCCCGCCAGGTAGACCTTCAGGCCGTGCTCCTGCTCGGCGTCACGCGCCAGGGACTGCAGGGCCCGCACCAGCTCCACGTTCTGCTCGGCGCCGGCGATCCCCGCGTCGAGGCGCTCCAGCAGGACCACCACACTCATGGCCCGGCGGTCGCGCGACACCAGGAACTGCTCCACGTAAGGGAAGGCGAGCACGTCCCGGCGCCAGGCGGCCAGCGTCTCGGGCGAGGCCTGCCGCAGGTCCTCGGGGAGGGGGCGCACCAGGGTGGGCCCGACCCCCGGCACGAGGCGGATCACCGGCACGTCGGGGAGCGAGAAGGCGCGCGCCACCCCGTCCAGCTTGGCAGCCGCCCGGGCGAACCGGCGGGCGACCGTGAGGGTCTCGACGGTGAACACGTCCCCCTCGGGCACCTCCAGGGCCACGAACACCGACTCGTCGCCGCCGAACGCCTCCCGGAACTGCTCGAAGGTGGTGACCGCCCAGTGCCCGTCGGGGAACACCCGCTCGGTGGAGGGGTCGAACCGCAGCCGGAGCAGCCCCGCGCCGAGCACCCCCGCCACCAGCAGCAGCACCGCCAGCGCCACCTTGGGCCGACGCAGCGGCGCCTCCACCCACCGCGGCAGCGGGCGGGGCGCCTGTTCGGCTATGGGGGGAGCGCTCACGTGCTCCAGCGTCGGCGAGCGCCAGGCGGAATGCAAGGCGCCTCGGACTCGGCCTCCTCCCCTCTACCGCAGCGTGATCAAGGTCACCTCCGGCGGGCACAGGAACCGCAGACGCGGGGCGTTGATCCGCTCCAGGCCCGCCCCGCGGCTGACGTACAGCCGCCGCCCGCCGACCTCGTGCAGGCCGCCGGCGGCGACGTGGCGGGGCACCACCGAGAAGGTCACCAGCGGGCCGAACCAGGGCAGCTGCACATGGCCGCCGTGGGTGTGGCCAGCGCTCAGGAGGT
>JAWLGW010000009.1:3656-21686 GCA_041690735.1 Planctomycetota bacterium | reverse complement strand
CTCGGCCTTCATGATCTTGAGGGCGACCTGGTCCTGGGCGCGCTCCTCGCGGGTGCCGAACCCCGAGCCGGAGCCGTCGGCCCGCTCGGGGTCGCGCACCAGGTAGACCTCGGCCATGCCGCCCTTGCCCAGCGGCCGTACGACCTCGAACTTGCCGAACGCCTCGCCCGGGCGCACCGGCCGCGCCCGGCCGCGCCGGGGCACGGTCGGCAGCAGCCGCTTCACCAGCTCGTTCTTGAAGCGGGAGGGGTCGAGCCGCTGCCGGGCGTAGCTGAGGTAGTCGCTCCCCAGCTGAACGGTCTCGCCCGCCGCGGAGCCCTGCTCCGGGGCGTCCACGTCGAGGTCTCCGTCCTGTCCGACGTCCTGTCCGATCGGCATCCGGAGCGGTCCCCTCGCTTCTCGAAGGTAGCCCGCCAGCGGCGTTGACGCTACGGCGAGGCAGCGTCGCGTCAGCGGCTCCGCTCTAGGTGGACGCGCGGCTCTCGCTCGCGCTCGGTCGCCACGTCGATCAACAGCACGCGCTCGCCGCTCCAGCGCACCTCCTCGATCGACCCGCCGTTGGCGTCGTGCAGGGCGGCGGCCCGCTGCGTGCCGAGGCCGTGCGCGAACTCCAGCGAGTCGGCCGAGAGCAGGAAGCAGGCGCGGCTGCTCCACAGGGCGAGCTGGTCGCCGCGCGGGCTCCAGGCGAAGCCCGAGATCGCCTCGCGCTCGCGGGTCCGCACCAGCTCGAGCCGCCCCTCCAGCTCCTCCGCCCGGCGCACGAACAGCTCGCCGCCCTTGAGGTAGGCGATCAGCTGACCGCTGGGCGAGAGCTCCACCCGCCACGGCTCGTCCAGCTCGGTCGCCTGCCGCGACACCGGCACGCCCGCCGCCTCGAGCCGGTCCTCCTTCACCCGCAGCGCGTGGGCCTCGGTGTCGGTCTCCACCAGCGCGACCGATCGCTGGGGTGCCACCTGCAGCCGGTAGCCCGGCGGCACGGGCACCGGCTCGCCCAGCCGGCGCGGCGAAGGGCGCAGCGTCCACAGCTCGACCGAGGCGCCCCGGGCGAGCAGGACGCGGTCGCCCTCCAGCGGGTGCAGCTCGAACCGCCCGGCGTCGCGCGGGGTGGGGCTGGCGAGGGTCACCGCCTCGCCGGTCGCGAGGTTGACGAGCTGCAGCGCCTCGTCGTCCCACACCGCCAACGTCTCGCCGTCGGCCAGCCAGCGGAGACGCGCCCGGTCGGGCCGCGCGTCGAGCTGGCGGGTGCGCGTCTCGCCGGTCATCAGGCTGACCACCCCCAGCTCCGCTCCGAGGCTGGCCGCGGCGAGGTACGCCACCCGATGCCCCGCCGGCGCCCACACGACGTCTTGGATCGGCCCGGGCGCCTGCACCGCGTGGCGCGAGCGGCCGACCCCGTACAGCTCCAGCCGCGTCGGCTCGAGGCTCACCGCCGCCGCGTCGCCGCCGGCGGCGCTCCACAGGCGGTAGCCCCAGCCCTCGACCAGCGCGCGGCTGTCCCACGGCTGCTCCACCGGGACCCGCTGCGTGACCTGCACCGGCACCACCGCCGAGGCCGCCAGGTCGTGCGGCAGGAGACCGAGCGGCTCCTGCTCGATCGACCAGCCGAGCGCCCCCTCCTCCAGGCGGAGGCCGAGCGCGCGGCACAGCCGGTCGAGGCCCGCGGGCCACGGCTCGTCCTCCCACTTGGCCCGCCGCACCAGCACGTCTCGCAGGTGAGGGGAGACCTCGACCCGCGCCTCGGGCACCGCCCTCCGCAGCGCCTCGAGCAGCTCGCTCAGGGTGGCGTCGTAGACCTCCAAGCTCACCAGCGCGTGCCGCCGCGGGACCGCCTGCCGCACCTGCCACTGCGGCGTGACCGACGGCTCGTCCTTCCAGGGCGCCGCGGCGTCGACGTAGGCCGCGGCCGCCGCCGCGCCGGCCAGCGCGACGCCCAGGCCGGCGGTGCGCCAGCGGCGCCGTCGGCGCGGGCGCTGCTTGGAAGGACGCACCGACGGGGGGCGCACCGACGGGGGGCGCGCGGCGCGCCGGGTGGCGCGCTCCCGCTCCAGCGGCGTCAGCTCCGAGGGCCGCACCACGCGGGTCTCGCTGCAGCCCATGACGCTGCAGCGGCCGTGGTCCCGGAAGCACTCGGGGTGGTGGGGGGCCAGGCAGGAGGCGCAGTACACCACGTCGTCCCGCACCAGGACGCCGCGGCAGAAGCTGCACGACAGGGCGATCACGAGGTCGGGCGCGCGGTCCCGCACGGGGTCGGCGCACTCGCTCCGCTCGACCCGCAGGCGGATCTTGCCTCACAGCTGCTCGGGCGGGGCGACGGGCGGCGCGGCCACCAGCGCCAGGCAGGCGCGGGTCTCCTCCTCGGCCGCCCGGCAGGCGCCGCAGCCCTCGAGGTGGTCCGCGACCAGCGTCGCCTCGCTGCGCCCCAGGGCAGCCAGGGCGTGGGCGGCGAGGAGCTCCTGGACCGCTGCGCACACCCTCACAGCGCGCCTCCCCCCGCGGTCCGCCGGCCGAGCGCCAGCTGGAAGCGCCGCGCCGCCGCCTCGACCCGGTTCTGCGCGGTGCGAGCCGAGCAGTCCACGACCTCGCCGATCGCCTTGAAGGTCATGCCCTCGTAGTGGCGCAGCAGCAGCAGCGAGCGGTCCTCGAGCGACAGCTCGGCCAGCACGTCGTCGACGATCCGCGCCCGCTCGCCCGCCTCGACCGGGTCCGGCGGCCGCCCCGCCGGCAGCTCGCTGCGCTCCCGGGCCCGCCGCTCCTCGAGCCGCTTGACCTTCTGCTCCACCCGGAAGGCGTCGATCGCCACGTACCGCGCCACCTGCAGCAGCCAGGCCCCCAGGTCGCGCCCGGTGTCGAACCGCTCCAGCCCCCGATACACGCGCAAGAACGTCTCCTGCAGGGCGTCCTCCGCCGCCTCCCGGTTGCCCGTCAGCTTGAGGAGGAAGCCGAACACCCGGTCCGCGTGGCGCCGATACAGCGCCTCGAACGCCTGATCGAAGCTCCGCCCCGCCGACAGGCAGCGGGTCACCAGCGCCTGATCGCTGAGGGACCCGAGGCCCGAGGAGGTCGAGGAGGTGCGTCGCGCCATCAAGAGGGTGCTACGGAGCGTCGGCTCGGTTGAGAAGGAGGTGGCGGCGGGGCGGGCACAAGGTGTGGCTCGACAAGGAGTTCCAGGATAGCCCGCCCGCGGCTGTCGCGCCCGCGGCTGTTCACCGCGCAGAGCACGCATGGCTGTGGGGCTGGCGCTCTTCTTACGTGCCCGTGCCCGTGCCCGCAAAGCGTTCGGGCACGGGCACGGGCACGGGCACGGGCACGAGGGTCTGTCATTCAGGTCAGCTGCACCCGGATCAATGGATCGGACGGTGGACTTCAGCGCGCTCGGGGACGAGCACGAACACGACCGCGCGCACGAGCACGAGACAAAACCGCTATACTCCCTGGCCGCGGAGGAGCCATGCCCCTCGAGATCGAGTTCCTCGACGGCCCGCCCGCCATGGACCTGGGCGAGCAGGCGCGCCTGCGCGTCGTCCAGCAGGGCGCCGCGGGCGCCTTCACCGTGCAGATCGACCGGGTGGGGTTCACCTTCGACCCGATCCCCTGGGGGCGCGTCACCCCCACCGCCGACCCCGGGATTGGCCTGCTGGAGGTGGTGGAGCTGGTGGACGACACCGAGCTCCTGGCGCCGCACTACTCGATCCGCGCTCACCTGACCGAGCAGGCCGGGCAGACCCTCGCCAGCGGCCGGCGGATCCGCCTGGTGCCCCAGGCCCTCGAGGTCGAGCTCGCCTTCGAGGTGGGCCGGGAAGGGAGCTGGCGGCGGTTCGCCCCCAGCGACCTGCCGACCCCCCTCGACTGGAGCCGCGCTCGGGTGGGAGACGCCGCCACTCAGAGCCTGTACCTGCGCGACGGGCGCCCCTACCTGCGGGTCTCGCCGCCGAGCGCGCTGCCGGCCCAGGTGGAGGTGACCTTCCCCAACGGGGAGGTGGCCCGCCTGATCCTCGAGGGCCCCCTCGCGATCCACGAGCCGGGTCAGCAGCCGGCGGCCACGCCGGCGGCAGCCCAGATCACCGCTCCGGCGGCCACCCCGGCCTCGGCCCTGGAGAGCCCGGCGCCTGCGCCCGCCGCCTCTCCCGCCTCCTTCGAGGCGCCCGCCGCCCCGCACGAAGAGCTGACCCGCCTGCAGCGCTACGTGGCCAGCTTCGCCGGGGCCCCCCGCCACACCACCGACGCCCGCACGGCGCAGGGGATCCGGGAGCGCGTCGAGCGGGAGCTCGAGCGGGTGGGCGCCTTGATCGACGGCTACGCCGGGCCCGACCGGGACGAGCTGCGCGCCCGCTTCGGGGGGCTGGTGCAGGAGGTCGAGCGGGGGCTCCTGAGCGAGCTCAAGGCCCGAATCGGCTGAAGAACGTGTCCGGGTACGAGGACGGCTTCGTCCAGGACTACGACCTCGGCAAGCGCCAGGAGCTGTGGCTGTACTGCCGCCTGTGCCGGCGCACCTTCCCGGTCGTGTTCCGGCCCACCACGCCGGCCGTCAAGCTCAAGTGCTTGTGCGGCCATGAGGGGCCCCTGAGCGAGCTGGACGTGTTCCGCGACGAGGCGGCCTCGCGCGAGCACGCGGCCTTCTACGAGCGGATCTATCGGGCGGCCAAGGACGCGCTGAAGGACGCCGGGATCCCCATGCCTCCCAGCGGCAAGTACCGCCGGGTGGAGGACGCCGCCGACGACAGCTCCTTCGAGTCGTACTTCCACGAGCTCGACGACGCGAGCGCCCTGGCGGACGCCTACGTGGAGCGCGAGGAGAGCGACGTCACCGAGGTCGGGCTCCGGGCCGGGCTGCGCGAGTTCGACCGCCGGCTGGAGCGGGCCACCGACCCGCTGGAGCGCCACGAGGTCCTCTCGGAGCTGGTGGAGTGGACCTACGTGCGGCGCCACCTCGACGAGCGCACCCTGCGCCGGTTCCTGGAGGCCTGCCGGGAGGACATCGCCCTGGCCGAGCGGGTCACCGAGGAGGCGCGGGTGCGGAAGCGGCGCGGCGAGAAGGTGCGGGTCAGCTTCAGCTCCTTCAAGCACCTGCTGCGCCACCTCGAGGAGGACGACCAGCTCGAGGACGCCCTGGAGGTGGCCGAGCAGGCCGCCGCCCTCGGGCTCAAGGGCTACGCCGACCGAGCGGCGCGGCTGCGCGCGGAGCTCGACACAGCGTAGAATCACCCGACATGATCCGCTTTGACGACCTGCTGGCGGCCCGCGTCGTGCACGAGCAGCGCCCTGAGCTGCGCGGCGCGCTGGCCTCGGGGTTGCGAGAGCTGGACGAGCACAAGAGCGAGAAGGGCTTCCGCTCCCTGCTGGGAGACCTCCTCAAGCGCGGCCACCTCTCGCGCGAGCAGGCCGAGTACGCCTACGGCCTGGTGGAGCGCTACAAGCGGGGCCGGGCGGTCGGCCTGTACGCGCACCTGCTGATCGAGCAGGGAGGGCTGCCGCGCGAGCGGGTCGAGGCGACGGTGCGCTCGCTCGGCGACGGCGCCGACAGCGCGGGCCTGGGGCGCGCCCTGGTGGACCAGGGGCAGCTCGACGAGGAGACGGAGGGCCGGCTGCGCTACATGGCGAAGCGAGCCTGGGACCTCGACCAGCAACGCCACCTGGAGAGCTACCGCGGCCGCAGCGCCGCCGAGAGCGCGGCCACCATGGTGGGCGCGCAGACCCCGGCGTACGCGCCCGACGCGGCGCAGGGACCCCAGAGCGACACCGGGATCGCGGAGGCGCTGGAGCGCGAGAAGATCCCCAGCGGGGTGTTCCGCATGGAGCTGGTGCTGCCGACCGCGGCCGAGGCGACCAGCATCCTCGACCGGGCCGCCCTCGACCTCACCCGCGCTGCGGCGCCCCACTTCCCGATCCCCGACTGGATCGACACCACCGACGCCATGGTCGACGTGGTGCTCGGGCGCTACCGGATCCTGGGCAAGGTGGGCGCCGGGGCCATGGCGACGGTCTACCTCGCGGACCACCCCGACCATCCCGACCGCCCGGTGGCGCTCAAGGTGCTGCCGCCCGCGGCGAGCGAGGAGCGCAAGCAGCGGTTCAAGCGCGAGATCCTCGCCAACGGCTTCTTCAGCCACGAGAACGCGATCGACGTCTACGACGCCGGCGTCAGCGATGGCGGCTTCCACTACCTCGCCATGGAGTTCTTCGACGGGACCGACCTCGAGGGCGTGCTCAAGACCGAGGGCTCGGTCTCGCTCCGCCAGAGCCTGTCGATCGTGCGGCAGGTCCTGCAGGCGCTCGAGGTGGCGCACGCCGCGGGGATCGTGCACCGCGACATCAAGCCCTCGAACATCCTGGTGTCGCCGGGCGCGACCACCGCCAAGCTCATGGACTTCGGCATCGCCCTGATCAAGGACCTCGGCGAGTTCAAGGACAAGGTGTTCGAGTCGGACGCCGGCGGGGTCACGGGGACGCCGCAGTACCTGTCGCCAGAGCAGGCCTTCCGCGACCCGGTGGGCCCTCCCGCGGACCTGTACTCGGTCGGCATGGTCCTGTACGAGATGATCAGCGGCCGGCTGCCCTTCGAGTCCTACACCCTCTCGGGCTGGATCTCGTGCCACATGCTGGAGGCGCCCCTGCCGATCCGCGAGGCCGCGCCGCAGGCGGACCTGCCCGCCAGCCTGCAGGGCCTGTTCGACCGGCTGTTCCTCAAGGACCCCAAGGAGCGGGTGCAGACCGCGCGCGAGGTGATCGAGCAGCTGGACTCGATCTTCCTCGGCCTGGGGTCGGGGCGGCAGTCGCGCCTGTTCGGCAAGGTGCGCCGCGGGTTCTGAGAAACGTGCCCGTGCCCGACACTGCGCCTCCCCCGTTCCCGTTCCCGAAGCAAACGTCGGGGCACCCCCCACGGATCACGGGAACGTGTCGGGCACGGGCACCGCTGCGCTGGGCACGGGCACGGGCACGTGGAGAGAGACGCTGACACACCGGTGACGAACGACCCGCTGGGCGCCGACGGCTCCTGAGCCAGCGGCTATCATGGCCGCGCAGCTGCGAGGACGACGCGCATGGCCACGATCGACAAGTTCTTCAAGGCGCTCAAGGAGCAGGGCGGCTCCGACCTCCACATCCAGGCGGGCCAGCCTCCCAAGTTCCGGGTGCACGGTCGGCTCGAGCCGCTCAACATGCCGCCGCTCAGCAACGCCGAGGCGAACAAGCTGCTCGACGAGATCCTCGACGACAAGAAGCGGCGCAAGTTCGCCGAGACCTGGGACCTCGACTTCTCGTACGAGGTGCCGAACGTGGCCCGCTTCCGCTGCAACTACCTGCAGTGCCAGAACGGCGTCGGGGCGGTGTTCCGGATCATCCCGGTCGACATCAAGACGATCGAGGACCTGGGCGTCCCGGTGGTGATCAAGAAGTTCTGCGACCTGCGGGCCGGCCTGGTGCTGGTCACCGGGCCCACCGGCTCCGGTAAGTCGACCACCCTCGCGGCCATGATCGACTACATCAACCGCAACCAGGCGCAGCACATCATCACCATCGAGGACCCGATCGAGTTCGTGCACGAGAACAAGAAGAGCGTGCTCACTCAGCGGGAGATCGGCACCGACAGCGAGTCGTTCGCCAGCGCGCTGCGCGCGGCCGCCCGCGAGGACCCCGACGTGATCCTGGTCGGTGAGATGCGCGACCTCGAGACGATCGCCCTGGCGATCACCAGCGCCGAGATGGGCAACCTGGTGTTCGGCACCCTGCACACCAACAGCGCCGCCAAGACGATCGACCGCGTGATCGACGTGTTCCCCGAGGACCAGCAGGCGCAGGTCCGCACCATGCTGTCGGTGTCGCTCATGGGCGTGGTCGCCCAGCTCCTGCTGCGCCGCGCCGACGGCTCCGGCCGCGTGCCGGTGAACGAGGTGCTGATCGGGTCGCCCGCCCTGTCCGCGATCATCCGCGAGGGCGCGATCCACAAGGTGATCAGCTACCTCGAGTCGGGGCGCGGCGAGGGCATGCAGCTCATGGACGACGCGATCCTGGCCCGGCTCAAGGCGGGGGACGTGTCGCCCAACGAGGCCTACCTCAAGGCCGCCGACAAGTCGCGCTTCGAGCACCTGCTGAGCGGCGGGAAGCGCTAGGGAGCCCGTGCGGGTCCTGCTGGTCTACCCGAACATCGACAGCCCGATCGGGGTCAACCACGGGCTGCTGGCGATCTCGGGGGTCCTGCGGGCCCGGGGCCACGAGCCCCACCTCCTGCACGTCAACGAGAAGCTGTTCGACGTCCCCGACGCCGCGGCGCTGGTGGCTCGCGTGCGGGAGCTCGACCCGGGGGTGGTGGGCTTCTCGGTCCTCAGCCAGCAGTACCCCTGGAGCGTGGCGGCGGCCCAGGCCTTGCGCGCGGCCTGCCCCGGGGTCGCGCTGGTGGCGGGCGGGGTCCACTGCACCATGGTGCCCGACGAGGTGGTGGCCGACGGCCACTTCGACGTGGTGGCGGTGGGCGAGGCGGAGCTCGCCTTCGGCGAGCTGGTGGACCGGCTGGAGCGGGGGGAGGACGTATCGGACGTCCCCTGCATGCGGTTCCCCGCCCGCAGCCGCTTCAACCGCCGCCTGACGCCGATCGCCAACTCGGTGGGCGCCTTCCCGGACCTCTCCGCCCTGCCCCCCCTCGACTACGACCTGTTCGATCTGCCGCGGATCATCCGCAGCAAGAACGGGTGGTTCGGCGTGCTCACCTCCCGCGGCTGCCCCTACAAGTGCACCTACTGCTTCAACCGCGAGATCGTCGACCGCTACCTCGAGGACGGCGCGGCCAGCAGCCCCAAGGAGTACCTGCGCCACTACCCGGTGGAGCGGATGATCGGCGACCTGCGGGCGCTCAAGCAGGCCCACCCCGACATCGAGACCCTGATCTTCGACGACGACCTGTTCACCCTCGACCGCGCCTACGTGCGCGCGTTCTGCGCCGCCTACGCGGCCTCGGGGCTGGGCCTGCCGTTCGTCGTGAACGCCCACGTGCAGGTGTTCGACGAGGAGATGGCCTTCTGGCTGCGCGAGGCGGGCTGCTTCATGGTCAAGTACGGCCTGGAGAGCGGCAGCCGGCGGGTGCGCAAGGAGGTGCTGTGGCGATACATGTCGAACGACACGATCGTCCGCGCCACCCGCGCCGCCCACACCTACGACCTGCACACCTCGGCCTTCGTCATGTTCGGCCTCCCCACCGAGACCCGCGACGAGGTGCTCGAGACCTTGCGCCTGTGCGCCGAGGCGGAGCTGGGGCGGTTCCGGTGGGCGATCTTCTTCCCCTTCCCCGGCACCGCCGGGCACCGGATCGCCAGCGACCTCGACCTGATCGACGAGGGGCGCCTGGCCGGCGTCGGCAACTACTTCGAGGGGAGCTGCCTGCGCCTCGGCGAGGAGATGGACCTGCTGATCGCCAAGCTGGGGCGGGTGTGCCACTGGTGGGTGAACGCCTACTCCGCCTGGCCCTGCGCCCCGCTGTACCGGGAGCTGGTGGAGGAGGTCGAGGCCTGGGACCGGGCCACCTTCGAGGCGAACAAGGCGGACCTGCGCCGGCGGGATCGGGAGCTGTCCGAGGAGCTGCTGGCCAAGGGCGTGCGCCACTACTCGCTGCGCTACACCCACGTCATGGCGGTCGACAGCAAGTTCGTGCTCGAGGAGCGCGAGCGCATGCGCAGCGCGCCCGAGTACGTGCCGATCGGCTACACGCTCGACGATTGAGGGGGCGGCGTCGGCGCCGTCCGATCTTCGTGCCCGTGCCCGTGCCCAGCGAAGCGGTGCCCGTGCCCGACACGTGCCCGCTATCGCTGCCCCTGGCTGACTCGTCGGAACCCGGAGACGGGTCCCAGGCACGTGTCGGGCGCGGGCACGGGCAGGAGAGAGACGGTCAGCTCGCCTCGGGCCACTCGGCCCGCACCGTCGTTGTGATCCCGCCGCGGGCGTTGTAGTGCCCCGTCACGGTGATCCGGCGGGGCTGCAGCGCCCGCTTGAGGTCCTCGAGGATCACGTTGGTCACCGTCTCGTGGAAGATCCCCACGTTGCGGTAGGCGCCGAGGTACAGCTTGAGCGACTTGAGCTCCAGGCACCGCTCGCCGGGGACGTACTCGATCAGCATCCGGCCGAAGTCCGGCTGATCGGTCATGGGGCACACGGCGGTGAACTCGGGGCAGTCGATGGTGATCGTGTAGTCGCGGTTGGGGTAGGCGTTGGGGAAGGTGGCGAGCTCGCTGGCGGCCTGCCTCACCCCTGGGTCCTCGATCCCGGCCTCCCCCTGGCGCTGAGCCTCACGCGCCCGCTCCTCATCGCTCAAAATACCCATCGGTCGTCTCCTGCCTGGGCGGCCATCGTAAGCCCTCCTGCCGGCCGCGTGGCATTTCGTGCCGAGGGGGTTTAGATTCGCCCCCCCGACCGCCGAGGAGAGCGGAGCCATGTGCGAGAACAAGCCGGAGCGCGCGGCCCCGCTGGCCGCCCAGGACGTCGACGCCGACGAGACCCAGGAGTGGCTCGACGCGCTGGAGGACGTCCTGTACCGGTGGGGGCCCGAGCGAGCCCAGTACCTGCTCGGTCAGCTGGAAGAGCGGGCCCGCCTGCGGGCGGTGCCGCTCCCCTTCCAGGCCGAGACCCCCGCGGTGAACACCATTCCGCCCGAGGATCAGCCCGACTATCCGGGCGACATCGAGCTCGAGCTCAAGATCGAGAACGCCTGCCGCTGGAACGCCACCGCCATGGTGGTCCGGGCGAACCTCGAGAACGACGGCCTGGGCGGCCACCTGGCGACCTACGCCTCCTCGTCGACCATGTACGAGGTGTGCTTCAACCACTTCTTCCGCAGCTACCGCCACGCGAGCGGGGGTGACCAGGTCTACATTCAGGGGCACGGCTCGCCCGGGATCTACGCGCGGGCCTTCCTGGAGGGGCGCCTGTCCGCGGAGCAGGTGCGCCTGTTCCGCCAGGAGCTCGCCGGCGGTCTGCCCTCCTACCCTCACCCCTGGCTGTTCCCCACCTTCTGGCAGTTCCCCACCGTCTCCATGGGCCTGGGGCCGCTCATGGCGATCTACCAGGCGCGGTTCAACAAGTACCTGGCCGCGCGGGGTCTGCGCGACACCTCGAACCAGCGGGTGTGGGCCTTCCTGGGCGACGGGGAGATGGACGAGCCCGAGTCGCTGGGGGCGATCCACGTCGCCAGCCGGGAGCTGCTCGACAACTTGATCGTGGTCGTCAACTGCAACCTGCAGCGCCTGGACGGCCCCGTGCGCGGCAACTGCAGCATCGTCCAGGAGCTGGAGGGCCTGTATCGCGGCGCGGGCTGGCGGGTGATCAAGGTCCTGTGGGACAGCGCCTGGGACGAGCTGTTCGCCAAGGACGAGGAGGGGCACCTGGCGGCCGAGCTGGCCCGCACGGTGGACGGCGAGATGCAGCGCTACGCCGCCGAGCCGCCCTCCTACATGCGCGAGCACCTGTTCGGCGAGAGCCCCGAGCTGCAGCGCCTGATCGAGGGGTGGAGCGACGAGGACCTGGCCCGCCTGCAGCGCGGCGGGTTCGACCGCCGCAAGGTGTACGCCGCCTTCGCCGAGGCAGCCCGCGCCGACGACGGCCGCCCGACCGCGGTGCTGGTCCACACCATCAAGGGGTACGGCCTGGGCAAGGCGGTCCAGGGCGCCAACTCCACCCACCAGGCGAAGAAGCTCAAGGAGCACGGCATCCTGGAGCTGCGTGACCGGCTGGGGATCCCCCTCGACGACGGGCAGGCGCGAGACCTCCAGCTGTTCCGCTTCGAGGAGGGGAGCCCCGAGCAGCGGTATCTAAAGGAGCGGCGCGAGGCGCTGGGCGGGTCGTTCCCGGCCCGGAACACCGACGTGGCGCCGCTCGACACGCCGCCCCTGTCGGCGTTCGAGGAGTTCCTCACCGGGAGCGACGGACGCGAGGCCTCGACCACCATGGGCTTCGTGCGCATGCTGGCGGGGTTGCTGCGGCATCCCGAGCTCGGCAAGCTCGTGGTGCCGATCGTCCCGGACGAGGCGCGCACCTTCGGCATGGAGGCCTTCTTCCGCCAGTTCGGGATCTACTCGCCCGTGGGCCAGCTGTACGAGCCCGTCGACAAGCACACCGTCCTGTACTACCGGGAGTGCAAGGACGGACAGATCCTCGAGGAAGGGATCACCGAGGCCGGGGCCATGTCGTCGTTCATCGCGGCCGGCACGGCGCACACCACCCACCGCGTGAACACGATCCCGTTCTTCGTCTACTACTCCATGTTCGGCTTCCAGCGGGTGGGTGACCTGATCTGGGCCGCCGGCGACATGCAGTGCCGCGGCTTCCTGCTGGGCGCCACCGCCGGCCGCACGACCCTCAACGGTGAGGGGCTGCAGCATCAGGACGGCCACAGCCACCTGATCGCCAGCTGCTTCCCCCACGTACGCGCCTACGAGCCGGCCTACGCCTACGAGATCGCGGTGCTGGTCCAGGACGGCATGCGGCGGATGTACCACGACCTCGAGCCCTGCCTGTATTACATCACCCTCCAGAACGAGAACTACGTCATGCCGGCCATGCCCGAGCAGGACGGCGTCGTCGAGGGGATCGTGGCGGGCATGTACCGCCTCCGCCGGGGCGAGGGCGACGGGCCGCGGGTGCAGCTCTTCGGCAGCGGGTCGATCCTGCTGCAGGTGCTACGGGCCGCAGACATCCTCGCCGAGCGCTACGGCGTGGCGAGCGACGTGTGGAGCGTCACCAGCTACAAGCAGCTGCGCACCGACGCCATGCAGGCCGAGCGGTGGAACCGGCTGCACCCGGAGGCTCCGCCGCGCTCGTGCCACCTGTGGGACCAGCTGAAGGGCGTCGAGGGGCCGTTCGTGGCGGCGAGCGACAACGTGGCCCTGGTGGCGGACCAGATCGCCCCCTGGGTGCCGGGCGGCCTGACCGCCCTGGGGACCGACGGGTTCGGGCGCAGCGACACCCGGGAGCGCCTGCGCCGCCACTTCGAGGTCGACGCCGAGAGCGTGGCCCTGGCTGCCCTGAGCGGCCTGGTCCGCCGCGGTCAGCTCGAGCCCGCGCGGGTGAGCGCCGCGATCGGCGAGCTAGGCCTCGACCCCGAGCAGCCCGACTCGCTCCTGGCCTGAGGAGGACCGACGCATGAGCACGATCGACTTCAAGCTGCCGGAGCTGGGTGAGGGCGTCGACCAGGGCACCGTCGTCAAGCTGCTCGTGGGCCAGGGCGACGCCGTGAAGGCGGAGCAGCCGCTCATGGAGGTGGAGATCGACAAGGCCACGGTCGAGCTCCCCTCGCCGCACGCGGGCACGATCGGCGCGGTGAAGGTCTCCGAGGGCGACACCGTGACGGTCGGCGACCTCCTCCTGTCGATCGACGCCGAGGGCGCGGCAGAGGAGAGCGAGGAGCCGACGAAGGCGGCGGCCGCGCCGGCCCCCGCCGAGGCCGAGTCCAAGACGGTCGAGGAGGAGGCCGCCGCCGCCAAGTCCGAGCCGCGTGCGCGGGAGGGCGTGGCCGCCACGGCCCCCGCCGCCCGGGGGGCGGCGCCCCGCCCCCGGGAGGGCGGCGACGGCGGTCGCCGCACGCTGCCGGCGGGCCCGGCGGTGCGGCGCCTGGCCCGCATGCTGGGGATCGACCTGGGCGACGTGTCGGGCAGCGGCGAGCGCGGCCGGATCACCCCCGACGACGTCCACTCCTACGTGCGCAGCCTGGCGCCCGGCGGCAACGGGGCCGGGGCCGCGCCGGCCCCGCCGCTCCCCGACTTCTCCCGCTGGGGTCCCGCCCGGGCCGAGCCGCTGTCGGGGGTGCGCAAGAGCACCGCCCAGGCCATGGCCCGCGCCTGGAGCACGATCCCCCACGTCACCAACCACGACCTCGCCGACGTCACCGACCTCGAGGCCGGGCGCAAGGCGTTCCGCAAGGCGCGCCCGGACGTCAAGGTGACCATGACGGTGCTGGCCGCCAAGGCCTGCGCGGTCGCCCTGCGCGAGTACCCCGACGTCGGCAGCAGCCTCGACCTGGGGCGCAACCAGCAGGTGTTCAAGGACTACGTCCACATCGGGATCGCGGTCGACACCGAGCACGGCCTGCTGGTCCCCGTCCTGCGCGACGTGGACAAGAAGAGCGTGGTCACCCTCTCCGCAGAGCTGACCGACCTCGCCGAGCGCACCCGCGACCGCAAGGTGAGCCGCGAGGAGCTGCAGGGCGCGGTGTTCACGATCTCCAACCTGGGCGGGATCGGCGGCACCGCCTTCACGCCGATCGTCAACTGGCCGCAGGTGGCGATCCTCGGCGTCTCCCGGGCCGACTGGCGGTACCGCCCCGATCCCCCCGGTCAGCCGAAGGCCCAGCCGGTGGCCCGGCTCCTCTTGCCGCTCAGCCTGTCGTACGACCACCGCCTGATCGACGGCGCCCAGGCGGCGCGCTTCTTGCGCCGGGTGGCCGACCTGCTCGAGCAGCCGACGACGCTCCTGTTCCACGCCTGACCCGCCGGGAGGCGCCGGGGCGCGGCCTGATACGCTGCACCTGTGCCTGAGCTCCCCGACGTCGAGCTGTACCTGCACGCGCTCCGGCCGCGCCTCGTCGGCCAGCCGCTGCAGGCGATCCGCCTCAAGGGACCCTTCCTGCTGCGGACCGCCGAGCCCTCCCACGAGGAGGCGCTGGGGCAGCCGGTGCTCGAGGTGCGCCGGCTGGGCAAGCGGATCGTGTGGGCCTTCCCCGACGAGCTGTTCTTCGTGATCCACCTGATGATCGCCGGCCGCTTCCAGTGGCGCGAGCCGGGCAGCCGCGGCGCCAAGGGGAGCGGCAAGATCGACCTCGCCGCCTTCGACTTCCCCGCGGGGACGCTGCTGCTGACCGAGGCGAGCAAGCAGAAGCGCGCCTCGCTCCACGTGGTGCGCGGCGAGGCGGCGCTGGCCGCCCACGACCCGGGCGGGCTGGAGGTGCTGTCCGCCGATGTGCAGGGCTTCGCCAGCGCCCTCCAGCAGGAGCGCCACACCGTCAAGCGAGCGCTCACCGACCCGCACCTGTTCAGCGGCATCGGCAACGCCTACTCGGACGAGATCCTCCACCGGGCTCGCCTCTCCCCCTTCAAACTCACCACTCAGCTCGACGCCGAAGAGGTCGAGCGCCTGTTCGCGGCCGGCCAGCAGGTCCTGGAGGAGTGGACGACCCGGCTCCGGGAGCAGGCCGGAGGGGCCTTCCCTGCCAAGGTGACCGCCTTTCGCCCCGAGATGGCTGTGCACGGCAAGTTCGACCAGCCTTGCCCGGCGTGCGGAGCCCCGATCCAGCGCATCCGCTACGCCACTAAGGAGTCCAACTATTGCGCAGCTTGTCAAACAGGCGGCAAGCTGCTGGCCGACCGCGGCTTGTCGCGCCTGCTCAAGCAGGACTGGCCGCGCACCCTGGAGGAGCTGGAGCAGCGGCGCAAGGGCCGCTAGGTCAGCGGATATGGAGGTCTACTGACTTCGGGGGGACGGGGACGGCCAGCCGAGCGTCGCCCCTCTCTCGGACCCCGCAGGTCCGAGTCGGCGAGGACTTGCTGGTTCCAAAGTGGTTGGTGCGAGCACCACATTCCTAGACGAGCGACTGGGCGTTCACGCGTTCGTGAAAGGCGCCCCAGGCGCGACTGTCGGGGATTGCGACAGCGTCCGCCAGCGCGCGGAGGCGGCTCTGGTCTCACGAGAGGTGCGACGCGGGGTCGCCTTCTTGGGCCTAAGTGGCGGATTTCCGATACGGCATCCCGATTGCGACGGCGGCGCGCGGGAACGGTCGGAGATTGGCTGCCAGACGTTGAACGAGACGCTGCCTCTCGCTCCGGGAGGACCAGGACCCGAGTCCTCCGCTTCTGCTGGCGCTCACTGGTTCGAGCAGCGCTCCCGGCGCCCGGGGGCCTCGCGGTGGACGAACGCGCTGCCGCCGGTCGCGCCGCGGGGTCCCGCTCCGGGGGCCAGGGGCCCCTGGACCGAGGAGCTGCTGGCCTTCCTGCGGACCAAGCTCATCGTGCCGCCAGGTCTCGCGACAAGCGTTCAGCGCCTCGCGACGGACCCCGGCCAGGCGCCTCGCGTGGAGGAGGAGGTGGCGTCCGTCGCCTGGACCTGCCTGGGGGCCACCGCCCTCTCGCTCCTCGACGAGCTGGACCGCCTGGCGGCAGGGCGGGCCAGCTTCGCCCCCAAGGACGCGCGGGTCCTGGTCCTGGGGGAGTCCTCGATCCAGGAGGCACGCCTCACGGCGTCGCGCCTGGCGACCAAGCTCGGCTTCGGCCCCACCCGGCGCACCAAGCTGGCGACGGCCGCCTCCGAGCTGGCCCGCAACATTCAGATGTACGCCGGCACCGGCGCCCTGGAGTGGACGGTGCTCCTGGAGCCCGAGCGCGCGCTGGTCATGCGCGCCTGGGACCGCGGGCCCGGGATCCGCGACCTCGAGGCCGTGCTGGGCGGCACCTACCGCTCCACCTCGGGCATGGGCCTCGGCCTGCGCGGCGTGCGCGAGATCGCCGACGCCTTCGAGGTCGAGTCCCGGCTCGGCGTCGGCACCTCCGTGACCAGCCTGTTCCGCGCCCCGTCCCTGCCCTCCGTCCGCCCCCTGTCCTGACTGAACCCCGAGAGGAGCCCGCCTTGAAGCCCCCTGTCAGCACCGCCGTGTCCATGGACGACGTCACCGCGCGCCTCGACTTCCTGGAGGTCACCCCCGCCGAGCTGGAGCGGGTCCGCAGCCTCCAGGAGGAGCTCGAGCCGCGCCTGGACGCCTTCGTCGAGTCGTTCTACGAGCACCTGCAGCGCTTTCCCCAGCTCCGCCACCTGCTCGAGGGGCGGGTGGAGCGCCTCCGCCACACCCAGCGGGAGTACTTCCGTCAGCTCCTGGCCGCGGAGGTGGACTGGGAGTATGTGGAGGGGCGCCTGCGGGTGGGCCGCACCCACGACTGGACCGGCCTGTCGCCCGACTGGTACCTGAGCTCCTTCGTGCGCTACGTGCTCTTCGCGGCGGACGTCATGCGCGAGCAGCCGGAGAACGACGAGCGGTGGCGCGCTTTCCAGGCGCTGATCAAGCTGGTGTTCTTCGACATCGGCCTGGCGATCGACGCCTACATCAGCGCCCGCGAGGAGCGGCTGCTCCACCAGCAGCAGGCGCTGCGGGAGCTGTCGGCCCCGGTGATCGAGGTGTGGGAGGACGTGCTCGTCCTGCCGCTGGTCGGCACCATGGACACCCAGCGGGCCCAGGAGGTGACCGAGGCGCTGCTGCAGGGGGTGACGGACAAGGACGCGCAGGTCGCCATCATCGACATCACCGGGCTGCCCGTCATGGACACCGCGACCGCCAACCACCTGCTCAAGACGGTCCGGGCGGTGGAGCTGCTGGGCGCGTCGGTGATCGTCACCGGCGTCCGGCCGGCGATCGCCCAGACGATCGTGAGCCTGGGGATCGACACGTCCACCCTCACCACCAAGGCCCGCCTGTCCGACGGCCTGCGCGCAGCCCTCGAGCTCACCGGGCGGCGGGTGGTCCTCGACGCCTATGCCTACGACGCGCCTTCCCGGCCGCCGCGCTACCCCTACCCGCCCCACCCCGACGACGCCCGGGGCGTCTCCTGAGGTGGCCGTGGAGCAGACGCCCATCCTCCCGGTCGACGGAGTCCTGCTGGTCCCGATCCAGGTCGAGCTGACCGACTCCTCGGTGGCGCAGCTGCAAGAGGACGTGCTCGCGACCCTGGAGCGCCGTCGGGTCGACGGGCTGATCATCGACGTCACGGCCCTCGACCTGCTCGACACCTACACCGCCCGGGCCCTGGCCCAGCTGGCGCAGGCGGCGGGGCTCATGGGCGCGCCCACGGTGGTGTGCGGTCTGGCGCCCACCGTCGCCCAGACCCTGGCGGACATGGGCTTCCGCTCGCGCGCCTTCCTCACCGCCAGCAGCCTCGAGCGCGCCCTGCGGCTCGTCCGTGGAGGCAGCCCGCGGCTCGCCGCGCGGCCGGCCGACCGGCGAGTAGCGGCGGCCGCGCAGGAGCATCGGCTCCACGACCCGGTAGGCCCGGGTGACGACGAAGCCGATCACGACGGTCA
>JAWLGW010000009.1:0-3646 GCA_041690735.1 Planctomycetota bacterium | reverse complement strand
GCGGCCGCCCGCGCGGCGCGGCCCTGCGGGCTGACCGTGGACGACCTGTCCACCGTGGCGGTCGTCGACTCCGCCTCGGCGGCAGTGGCCCGGGGCGAGGCCCGACGCGTCGCCGCCGCCGCCGGCTGGTCGGAGACCGCCCGCGAAGAGCTGGCCTTGTGCGCCAGCGAGCTGGCCCACAACGTCCTCCGCCACGGACCCGGCCGGGGTCGCCTGGAGGTCGCGCGCGAAGGGGACGGGGTTCGGCTCGTGGTCGAGGACGACGGGCCCGGGCTCGACCCCCGTCGCATGCTCGCTCCCGATCGCCCCGGCCGTGGCCTCGGCGAGGGCCTGGCCTCGGTGGGCCGCCTCATGGACGTCCTCCAGCTCGAGGTCGAGCGCCCCCGCGGGGCTCGTGTGGTCGCCCGGCGCTGGCCCAGGAGCGAGCGAGAGCGGCTGTGCACCGTCGTCGTCCAGCGCTCCTACCCGGGCGAGACGGTGTGCGGTGACGCCGCCCTGGCCGAGCGGTCCGCCGCCGGCCACCGGTGGGCGCTCCTCGACGGGCTCGGCCACGGCGTCAGCGCCCACGAGGCCGCCGGCGCGGCGATCGGCGCCTTGCGCGAGGGCGGCGCCCGGACCCTCGAGGAGGCGGTCCTGCGCGTGCACCGCTCCCTCGCCGCCACCCGAGGAGCGGCGGGCGCCTTCGCCCATCTCGACGCCGATCACCGCCAGCTCGAGGCCTGCGTCGTCGGCAACGTGCGCCTGCTGGTCCTCGACCCTGGGGGCGGACGCCACAACGCGATCGCGAGCGACGCCGTCCTCGGGCAGGGCCGCCCTGGCACGGGCCACCTGCCCCTGCGGCTCGCCGCGCTGCCGTGGGCGCCCCGGTCGGTGCTCGTCGCCTTCAGCGACGGCCTCTCCTCCCGCTGCACCGCCGACCTCGACCCGGCGCGAGCCCGCTACCGGCTCCTCCACACGGCCCTGGAGCTGTTCGCGACCCACGCCTCCTCCCGCGACGACGCCACCCTCCTGCTGTCCGCCTGAGCCGGTCTCCGGGATTGCTGGCCCGGCACCCGAGTGCTACATTTCGCCCCTTCGGCGGCATAGCCAAGTGGTAAGGCGACGGATTGCAAATCCGTTATTCCCCGGTTCGAATCCGGGTGCCGCCTTGAGCGCCGGCTGCGTCTCTGCGGCCGGCGCCTTTCGCTTCAGCCTTCGCGCGCGCGCTGCTCGACGCCGTACGCCCGAAGATGACAGCGCGCGCCCCACAGGCAGAGCGGCAACGCAGGCGCCGGGTGATTCCTCGACGTGGACCCCCGCCGCCTACGCGCTGACCGACGCCGCCCTGGCGCGGCTGGTCAGCGTTTGGCACGCGCGGCGTGATGGCGGGAGGCGGTCGGCCAGGTCCTCGGCCGCCAGGGTGTAGCGGTCGACGGCGCGGTACTCCCATTTGTTGGGGTCGGGGTCATCCGTAGCGCGGCCCGGGGCCGGCGCCGTCGAGCCTCAGCGGGCGGAGTCGACGGCGGCGACGCTGCCCGGCGGCCCGAGCAGGTGAGCGAATTCGATCACCTCGCCGCCGTGCTCTTGCGCGAAGGCCCGCGCGCGGGCCGGGTCAGCGAAGGCGACCAGGCCGCTGGCCATGGGGGTGGGGAACGTCGGCGCCCGCACGAAGGTCGCCCGCTCGGCCCGCAGCCACTCGGCGGTGTCGAGGTCGTGGACCCAGTACGCCGCCACGTCCTCGCCGGTCCGGCGGTGGTAGGCCAGCATGTCGCCGAGGTCGTCGAAGCGGTGGGCCTCCCCCGCCGCGGTGACCGTGGCCGCGGCGAAGCGCGCCTCGCTGATGATCATCTGGCACTCGTCGCAGGCGTCCGCGCCGTAGCGGATCCGGGGCGGGCGGTCGGCGGCGCCGCCTCCTCCGTCGGGGCAGCCGCTCCCTGCCAGCGCTGCCCCGGCAACGGCCAGCGCCGCGAGGGCTCGCCTCACAGGGCGCCCCTCCGCCGCAGCAGCAGGTAGCCCAGCCCCGCCGGCACCACCACCCAGGCGGTGAGCAGGGCGACCAGCAGGGGCAGGAGGCCCTGCTCGTAGCTGCGGACGGCGTACAGCCCGGCCGGGCCCAGCACCTCCAGGCTCCCGCGGCTGGCGAGGACCGCGGCCACCTTGAACACCTGCAGGGGGTTCACCAGGGCCAGGCCCAGCAGCGAGGGCACGTCGAGCCGCAGGACCAGGGCGCTGCCCATGAGCCCCAGGTCGCCCAGGAACACCAGCCCCAGCCACAGGAAGATCGCCAGGCCGACCGCCGTGGTGCCGCGCCGGGACAGCGCCGACAGGAGCAGCCCCAGCGCCAGGCTGACCAGCGCCAGCAGGAAGGCGAGGCCCGTGAGGCCGAGGTAGGCGCCCGCCTGCGCCCCGCCCACCCGCCAGGCGATCACCACGCCGCTGGTGCCGAAGCCGATCAGCAGCGCCGCCAGGAGCGCCGCGGAGAGGCCGAGGAGCTTGCCCAGGTACAGCTCGAGGAGGGTGACCGGCTGCGCGAGCAGGTACAGCAGCGTCCCCCGCTCCCGCTCGCCGGCCAGGGCCAGCGCCCCCAGGGTGAGGCCCATGAGGGGGACGATCAGCATGACCAGGTTGATCAGGCTGGCGCTCGTCCGCCCGAAGCCGGCCAGGGCGACGCCGCCGGCGCCCGACGCGCCCAGGACCGAGAAGGCCAGGGCCAAGACGGTGAGCGCGGCGGTGTACAGGAGGAACCACCGGCTGCGGCGCGCGTCGCGCACCTCCTTGCGGGCCAGGGTCGCCACGGAGGCGGCGTCGATCACGCGGCCACCTCTCGCACCAGCTCGAAGTCCTGCGGCTGGAGGCCCGCCTCGACCAGCAGCGCGATCGGCCGCCCCTTCTCTCCGGGCGCCACCGCGACCGACACCGCCACCCCCGAGCGCCGGGGCCGATAGCCGCGCTCCTCCAGCAGGGCCATGGCGGCGGCCACCTCGGCCTCGGGCAGCATGAGGTGGAGCACCGCGCGCAGCCCCAGATGATCGGCCAGCCGCGTCGCCGGGACGTCCGCCGCCAGGCGGCCGCGCTCTAGGATCAGCACCCGCTCGGCCACCGCCGTCACCTCCTCCAGGCGGTGGGAGGAGAAGATCAACGTCTTGCCCTGGGCCTTGAGGGCCGACAGCAGGTGGAGCAGGTCGCCGCGGGCTGCGGCGTCGAGGTTGGCCGTCGGCTCGTCGAGGATAAGCAGCGGGGGGTCTCCCAGCAGGGCGACCGCCAGCGCCAGGCGCTGCTTGAGCCCGCCCGACAGCTCGCCGACCTGCTTCTTCGCGTGGGCCTCCAGCCCCAGCCGAGCCAGGAGCGGCGCGGTCGCGGCCGGCGACACCTTCTTGAGGCGCGCGTAGAAGGCGAGGGTCTCGGCCACCCCCAGGTCGTCGTGCAGCCCCAGCTCCTGGGGGACGAAGCCCACCTGGCGACGCGCCTCGCGGCCGGCGCGCCGAACCTCGTGCCCCGCCACCACCACCCGCCCCTCGCAGGGGAGGAGCCCGAGCAGGCAGCGGACCGCGGTCGTCTTGCCGGCGCCGTTGGCCCCCCACAGGGCGACGGACTCGCCGGGCCGGAGGGTGAACCCCACGTCGTCGACCGCCACCAGCCTGCCGAACCGCTTGGTCAGCCCCACCAC
>JAWLGW010000008.1:0-21861 GCA_041690735.1 Planctomycetota bacterium | reverse complement strand
CTGGAGGCGGGGCGGGTGGTGTTCTCGGGCACCCTGCAGGAGGCCCTGGCCCGCGTCCCCGCCGGCGCGCTCGAGGTCCGGGTGGGCGGCGAGGAGGTGGGCCGGGCCCGCGCCCTGCCGCTCCTGCGGGAGCTGCCCGAGGTGGCGGCGGTGCAGGAGCGCCCCGAGGACGACCTGCTGCTGGTGGAGCTGGCCGAGGGCGGCTCGCCCGCCGCGATCGCCCGGGCGCTGGTGGCCGCCGAGCTCGACCTGCTCGCCCTGCGCCCGCGCGCGATCGACCTGGAGGACGCCTTCCTCAGCCTGACCGAGGGGCAGCTGGGGTGACCGGCGGCGCCACCCTGCTGCTGGGTCGCGAGCTGCACCGCCTCGACCGGCGCGGCGGCCGCCGGCGCCTGGGGCGCGTCGGCCTGCTCCTGCTCCTGGGTTGCATCCTGCTCGGTGCCCGCGACGACGGCCCGCAGGCACCCTTCCACGCCCTCATGGTGGCGCAGGTCATGCTCGCCCTCCTCCTGCAGCCGGTCCGCACGGCGGGCCTGGTGGTGCAGGGGCGGATCGACGGCACCCTGCCGCTGCTGGGCCTCACGCCCCTGTCCTCGGCGCAGGTGCTGGCGGGGGTGTGCGGCGCCTCGCTGTCCCTGGCCCTGGAGGGGCTGCTCCTGTCGCTCCCCCTGCTGTCGATCGCCGCCGCCTACGGCGGGCTCGACCCCGCGCTGGTGGCGAAGGCCCTGGTCGTCCTGGTCGGGGCCTCCCTCCTCGGCACCGCCGTCGGCGCCTGGGTGGGCAGCGACGGACACCGCGACCCCAGCGGCGCCGCCACCCGCGCGGTCACCGTCATGGGCTTCCTCATCGGCCTGCCCGTCCTGGCCGGCCTGATCCTCGAAGCGAGCGGCATCCCCTGGGCCGCCCGCCTGGCGGCCGCCCCCAGCGCGGCCTTGACCCTCCCTCTGCAGGAGCCGGCCGCCACGGTGCTGCTGGGCTTCCTCGGCCAGGCGGCCCTCGCCGGAGCCACCTTCGCCCTCGCTGCCCGCCGGCTGGAGCGGACGGTCCTGGGCGGCGACGGCCCGCCGCCCGCCGCCGCGCCTCGCAAGCGCGGGCGCACCCGGCCCGTGCCCGAGCGGCGGGTGGTCGCCTGGCGGGAGCGCCGCCGCCGCGAGCGCCGCGGCTGGCTCCGTCCGGGCGTGCTCGCGGTCGCCGCGGTGGTGCTCTTCTTCGGCGCAGGGACGGCGGCCGGCCTCACCTCGGGCCGCCTCGACATGGCCTACTTCTGCGCGATCTCCCAGAACCTGCTCCTGTGGTCGCTGGCCCTGGTGTGGGCGCTGCTCGCCGGGGCGCGGGCCTACGTCGACGACCGCGAGGAGGGCCTGCTCGAGCTGCTGGTCACCACCCGCCTCACGCCGGGCGCGATCGTGTGGCAGAAGCTGCTCGGGACCATCGAGCGGGGCGGCCTCATGCTCCTGGCGGGCGCCACGGTCCACGGCCTGTGCTCGGCCGCCGCCGTGGTGCTGATCGCCGACGGCCCCCTCCCACAGCTCCAGGCGGCCATCGCCTTCGGCGGCCCGGTGCTGCTGTGGTCCTCGGGCGTCGCCCTCGCCCTCGCCGTCGGCCAGTACTGCTCGGTGCTGGCCCCCACCTCCGAGCGCGCTCAGACCTGGGCCGCCACCGTGGCCGTGTGCGCCGTGGGGGCGGTGGTGTTCCTCTTGTGCCCCATCGCCGCCACCGCCGCCATGATGGTCAAGCAGGTCCCCGCGCCGATCGAGGCCTTGATCTACGCGCCGCTGTCCCTGGTCATGGGCCTGCTGGCCCTGGCCTTCCTGCCGGCCGTCCGCCGGCAGGTGCTGCGCGCCGCCACCGGCGAGCGCTAGCGGGCCCGCCGCCCGCATCCCCCCGTCTCGCCCAGCGCGTGGCGCGCCGCGCGCAGCAAGTCGTCGGGCGTGCCCGCGTCGAGGTACCAGCCGTCCGGGAAGGGCTGCGCCTGGACGTCGAGGCCCTGCTCGAGCGCCGCGGCCACGACCTCGCCCAGGTGGCGCTCGCGCCCCGGCGGGTCGCTCGCGGTCCACTCCGCCACCTGCCAGCGGAGCAGCCGCGTGAACCGCGGCGTCCACACCGCGAGCGACCAGGTGTAGCGCAGGCCGCAGCGGGGGTCCTTGATCGTGAGGCCGACCACGCTGCCCGCGGCGTCGAGGCGCACCATGTCCGCCTTGTCGGGCCGATCGGAGGGGAACAGGCCCAGCACGAGGTCGGCCCCCGTCCCCTCCTGCCGCTCGCGCACGCGCCGGAGCGCGTCCTGAGGCTCGAACACGATGTCCGGGAAGCCCAGCGCCACCCGCGCGTCGCGGACGTAGGGGTAGGCGCGGTCGAGGGTGAAGGGCACCCCGGCCGTGTCGTCCACCAGCAGGTAGGCGAGGTCGACCCCCTGGGCCAGGCCGCCGCCGAGGTAGTGGGGGACGTCCCACTTCCCCCGCCGCAACACGGCGTAGGCGCGCGCGACGCCCGCGGCGCGCAGCGACTCGAGGAGGCCCAGGCACAGGGGGCGAGCGCCGGCGCGCCGTCCGTCGGGGCCGAGCTCGCCGCCGCACGGCAAGGGGAGGACCTCCTTGCTGCAGGGGAGCGCGCCGAGCCGACGGGCGCGCCCGGCCATGGGGAGGAGCCCGATCAGCTCCTCGCCGCTCACACCTCCTCCTGCACCTGCAGCAGCCCGTGCTGCTCCAGGAGCGCCGCCGCCGCCGCCAGGCGGGTGAAGTCGCGCCCCGACCGCTCCGCCACCGCCAACAGGTCGTGCCGCCCGTCGGACTGGTTGAGGACCCACAGCATGTCGAGGGGGTCGATCTCCCGCTCGTGCTTGCCGCCGATCGCGTCGAACAGCCCCCGCCGCCCCAGCTGCGGCTCGCAGCAGGGGTTGAGGTTGAGGTAGCGCCGGTTCTGCTCGAGCACGCTCAGCACCTCGAGGTACAGCCCCAGGCTGTGCCCCAGCTGCTCGGGCCGCACCAGCTGCAGGTCGTCGCCGCTGGTGTGGTACTCGGGGTACTCGTTGTGGGGCGTCCGGGTCAGCGAGCCGACCGGCAGGTCGAAGGCCGGCGAGCAGTACTGGCGCTCGTCATACCCCCAGGGCTCGAACTCGCGCACGTCGTGCTCCTCGCCGCGGCGCCGCAGGACATGGGTCACCGCCCGGTCGACGTCGGCGTCGCCGCGGCGGGAGCGCTTGTAGGTCGGCTGCCCGCGGTCGCCCACGTTCACCACCACCAGCCCGTGGGCGATCCGATCCAGGCGGTGCTCGTTGTGGGCCAGCCAGGTGATCGAGCCGATCGTGCCCGGCACGAACAGGAACCGGTACGAGTAGCGCGGCCGCCGCCGCGCCAGCTGCCCGGCCAGCCAGGCGCACAGGCTGATCCCCGACAGGTTGTCGTTCGCCAGGGCGGGGTGACACACGTGGCAGGAGAGCAGCACCTCCTGCGGCTCCTCCCCCTCCACGAAGCACTCGCCGTAGGTCAGCGCGCCGGGCCCGCGGGCGGCGTCGATCTTGACCTCGTACTCCCCCTCCTCGAGGGCCTCGCGCGCCGCGTGCGGCAGGCAGAAGCCCCAGGTGCTCGTGTAGTAGGCGGTGCGGTAGGGCGTCAGGTCCGGCCGGTCCGGCAGCGAGTACAGATGCTGCTGCAGCTCCGCCAGCGGCATCCGCCGGTGCACCGGCACGCTGTAGCCCAGCACGTGCAGCGAGGACCGGCGCAGGTCGACCACGGTCCGCCCCTGCGGGTCCTTGATCCAGGCCTCGCGGACGTTCCACTCCTCGGGGACGGTCCAGTCGAACACGGGGACCCCGGTGGGCACCTCGTGCACCTCGAGGGTCGGCGCCACCTCCCGCACCGCCTCCAGGGTCTGGCGCACCCCGTCGCCGGTGATGCTGCGGGGGAAGGGGAACATCCGCTCCACCAGGGCGTACATCTCCCGGCCGGCGGCGGAGAGGTCGGTGTCGCGGGCGAGGGCCTCCAGCGCGCTCGCGGCGGCGCCCTCCCGGGCGGCGGCGGCGATCAGGTCGGTCGGCATGTCGGTCTCCTCACCAACCGGTGAAGTCGGGGTACCCGGCGTCCTTGGACGAGATCACCGCGACCTCCACCGGCCAGCGGATCCCGAACCGGGGGTCGTCGTAGCGGACCCCCCCCGCGTACTCCGGCGCGTAGGGAGCGGAGATCTGGTAGCCCACCCAGGTGTCGTCCTCCAGCGACAGGAAGCCGTGGGCGCAGCCCTCGGGGACCCACAGGGCGCGGGGCTCGCCGCCGCGCAGGGTGACCGCCAGGTGCCGCCCGCGGGTGGGGGAGTCGGGGCGCAGGTCGAGGACGACGTCGTAGATCGCGCCCCGCTCGCAGCGCACCAGCTTGGCCTCCTCGAAGGGGGCGCGCTGGTAGTGCATGCCGCGCAGCGTGCCGCGCCTGGCGTTGTACGAGAGGCTGGTCTGCTCCACGTGCGTGGTGAGCCCACGGGCGGCGTAGGCCTCGCGGCAGAACAGGCGAGAGAAGGCGCCCCGCTCGTCGACGTACGGGTCGAGCTCGAGCAGCCAGGCGCCGGGGATCGGCGTCTCGACGAACCGCACGGCGCTCACCACCGCTTCCAGGGGGCCTCGCCCGACTCCCACAGGGCCTCCAGCGCCAGCTTGTCGCCCATGTCGTCCATGCAGCGCCAGAACCCCTCGTGGCGGTACACCGACAGGTGCTCCTCGGCGGCCAGCCGCTGCAGCGGCCCCTGCTCCCAGGGGGTGGCGTCGTCGGTGGCGTAGTCGATCGCCTCGGGCTCGAGGACGAAGAAGCCGCCGTTGATCCAGCCCTCGTCCTCGGCGAGGGGCGCCGCCACGCTGCGGACCTGGTTCAGCGCGTCCAGCTCGAAGGGGCCCACCAGCTGCGGCGAGCGCACCGCCACCGCCGTGGCGAGGCGCCGCTGCTCGCGATGGAAGCGGATGGTCTGGCCGATGTCGACGTCGGACAGGCCGTCGCCGTAGGTGAGGCAGAAGGTCTCGTCGAGGTAGCGGCGCACCCGACGCAGGCGCCCCCCGGTGGAGGTGTGCAGCCCCGTCTCCGCCAGGGTGACCCGCCAGTCCTCGATGGGCGTGCGATGGACCTCTACCTGCTGCTCGGGCAGGTCGACGGTCACGTCGGCCCGGTGCAGCAGGTAGTTCATGAAGTAGTCCTTGATGATGTGGCCCTTGTAGCCCAGGCACACCACGAAGTCGCGGATCCCGTGGCAGGCATACAGCTTCATGATGTGCCACAGGATCGGCTCGGGCCCGATCTCGACCATCGGCTTGGGCCGCTCCGTCGTTTCTTGCCGCAGCCGGGTGCCGAGCCCGCCGGCGAAGATGACTGCCTTCACGAACGCCTCCCGCAGGGCGAGTCGCCCTGCCGGCCCCGGAAGCAACGGCTGTTCCGGCGACGCACCCCGGGGGCGCAAGCGCCTCGGGCGAGACGATCGCGCCTCCCGGGGGGTCTCACCCCTCGGATGGTGAGGATTCCGCTCACCCCCGGGAGGTCCCCGCTCCCCCCGGCCAGCGCGCACCTCGCTGCTGACGCTGGAGTAGCGGTCAAGCTCGCCCCCCTCCGCGGCCGAAGAAGGAGGGGGAGGAGCCTCCGTGGGCGTCGCGCGTTACCTGCTGGTGATCGGCCTGATCGGCTGCCTGGCCCTGCTCACCGTCGCCGAGCACGCCGAGCGGACCCGGATCGGGTACGCCCTGCGGGAGCTCGAGACGGAGCGGGCCCGCCTGGCCGAGGAGGAGAAGGCGGCCCGGCTGGCGTACGAGCGGGCGGTGGTGCCGGAGGGTCTGCTGGAGCGCGCCGCCGCGGTGGCGGTCGGCACCCCCGCCGAGCTGCAGGGGCTGGCGAGCGGACCCCGGTGATCGTCGCCCGCGACGTCCTGCGCTGGCTCCTGGCTCACCTGCGGCCGGGCGAGCGACGCCCCCCCCGCCCCGGCCGCGCCTCGCGCCTGCGGGCCCGCCTCATCCTGAGCACCCTGCTGCTGGCTTACGGCGCCCTCGCCCACCGGCTGTACGTGATCCAGGTGGTCGAGCACCCGCGGTGGTCTGAGGCCGCCCGCCGGCAGCACGTCCGGGTGCGCACGATCGAGCCCGAGCGGGGACGGGTCCTGCTGCGGGACGGCGAGCGGCGCGTGCCGGCCGCGGTGTCGGTGAAGCGCTACAGCCTGCTGGTCGAGGGGCGGGCGGACCGCGACGTGGCGGACTTCCTCGGCCGCCTGGAGGGGGCGCTGCCCGACCTCACCGCGCACGAGCGCGACGAGGTGGCCCGGCGCCTGGGGGAGGGGCGCGCCTTCTACCTGCGGCGCCGGCGGCTCACGGCGGACGACGCGACCCGGCTGCGGGCGGCGCGGCTGCCGCGGGCGTCGCTCGAGGTCGAGCCCGTGCGGGCCTACCCCTTCGGCGGGCTCGCCGCGCAGGTGCTCGGCCTGGTGGACGCCGAGCACCGGGGCAGCACCGGGATCGAGCGCCTGCTCGACGACGCGCTCACGGGGGCCCCGGGGCGGCGCGAGGTGTGGGTCGACAACCGGCGGCGTGAGCTCGTGACGCCGGGCGCGGTGCTCGAGCCGGCTCGGCCCGGCAGCGACGCCCTGCTGACGATCGACCGCTCGGTGCAGGCGGTCGCGGAGGCCGAGCTGGCGCGCGTGGCCGAAGAGCACCAGCCGCAGGGCGCCGCCGCGGTGGTGGTGGACGTCCGCACCGGCGACGTCCTCGCCATGGCCTCGTCGCCCACCTACGACCCCTCGGACCTCAGGGGCGACTTCCGGGAGGCCCTGCGCAACCGGGCGCTCACCGACACCTACGAGCCCGGCTCCACGATCAAGCCGCTGCTGGTGGGCATGGTGTGGGAGCTGGGCCTGGGGGCGCCCGAGCGCCCGATCGCCTGCCCGCGCACCCTCAAGGTCCCCGGCCGGCGCAAGCCGATCGTCGACTCCCACACCGTGGGCGACGTCGACGAGGCCGAGGTCCTGGTGCAGTCCTCCAACACCGGCGCCTACCAGCTGACGGCGCGGCTGACCCCCGAGCAGGTGCGCCAGGCGCTGGCGGGCTTCGGGCTGGGGAGCGAGACCGGGCTCGGCCTGGCGGGCGAGGCCGGCGGCGACACCCGCCTGCTGGCGAAGCTCCCCAACCCCACCACCCTCGGGTCGGTGGCGCAGGGGTACGCGATCAGCGTGACGCCCCTCCAGATGGCCACGGCCTACGCGGCCCTCGCCAACGGCGGGACCCTCCTGCGCCCCCGGCTGGTCGAGGCGCTGGCGGGGGGAGGCGAGGCCCGCGACTTCGAGCCGCGGGCGGTGGCCCGGCCGCTGTCGCGCGCCACCACCGAGGGCGGGCTGCGCCAGGCCCTGGTCGACGTGGTCAACTCCGACCACGGGACGGCCAAGCGGGCCCGCTCGACGCGCTACACGATCGCCGGCAAGACCGGCACCACCAAGCTGCTGGTGGACGGCCGCTATCACGAGCGAGAGGTCGTGGCCTCCTTCTGCGGCTACGCCCCCGCCGAGCAGCCCCGGATCGCCTTCGCAGTGGTGGTGTGGGGCCCGAGCACCAAGAAGGGCCGGGTGTGGGGCGGCACCGTCGCCGCCCCCTGCGCCGGCCGCATCGCCGAGCGCGCGCTGCGCCTGCTGCGCGTGCCGGGGCGAGTCGAGGAGTCGGCGACGAAGTAGGCCTCCCTCGCGAGCCGTCATTCCCGGAGAATCCGGCGCCTCGCCGCGCGGTCTCTCTTTCGCGTCTGCCCCGGATTCCCCGGAGATGACGGTTAAGATCGCGCCGTGATCGAGGTCGAGTCGCTCACGCAGCGCTACGGGCCCTACGTCGCCGTGCGCGACCTCAGCTTCGCCGTACAGGCGGGCGAGGTGGTGGGCTTCCTCGGCCCCAACGGCGCCGGCAAGTCCACCACCCTCAAGGTCCTCGCCGCCTACCTCGCGCCCAGCGAGGGGCGGGTGACGGTGGGCGGCTTCGACGCCTCGCGCGAACCGGACGCCGTGCACGCGGTGCTGGGGTATCTGCCCGAGCACACGCCGCTGTACGACGACATGCTGGCGCGGGACCTGCTCGCGTTCGTGGCGCAGGTGCGCGGCCTGAGCCGCGCCCAGCGGGCGGTCGCGGTGGGGCGGGTGGCCGAGCGGTGCCAGCTGGGCGAGGTGCTCGACCGGCCGGTGCGCGCCCTCTCCAAGGGGTTTCGCCAGCGGGTGGGGATCGCCCAGGCGCTGATCCACGACCCGCCGGTGGTGGTCCTCGACGAGCCGACCAGCGGCCTCGATCCGCACCAGGTGCAGGAGATGCGCAGCCTGGTGGGCGAGCTGGGGCAGGACCGGACCGTCCTGTTCTCGAGTCACGTCCTGGCCGAGGTCGAGGCGACCTGCCGGCGGGTGGTGGTGATCCACCGCGGCCGCAAGGTCGCCGACGGGGAGGTGACCGAGCTGGCGAACCGGGTCACCGGGGGCCAGGTCACCTGCCGGTTCGTGGAGGCACGGGCGGACGACGCCGCGAGCCTGGCCTCGCTGGAGGGGGTGGCCGCGGCCGCGCCCCTGGACGGCGGTGACGGCGCTCCGGCGCGGGAGCTCCTGGTCACGCCCGCGCCGGGGGTGGACGACCTGGCCGCGCGCCTGTTCCGCCACGCGGCGGCGCAGGGGCGGGTGCTCGACCGCCTGGCCCCGCGCCGGGCCACCCTGGAGGACGTGTTCGCCGCCCTGACGGGGGAGGAGGAGCGTGACTGAACCGGCGCCGCTCCCCCCGCCCGAGCTGCGCCGGGCGCCCAGCCGGGTGGTGGTGCTGGCGATCCTGCGCCGGGAGCTGGGCGCGCAGCTGGGGCAGCCCGCGGCCTGGGTGTTCCTGAGCGCCTTCCTGGCGGTGGCGGCGCTGCTCGGGCTGCGGGGCTTCTTCGAGCGCAACGTGGCCGACCTGCGCGACGCCTTCGCGGGGCTGCGGTGGGCCTTCGTCCTCCTGGCGCCCGCCGCCGCCATGCGCCTGTGGAGCGAGGAGCGGCGGGCGGGCACCGACCTCCTGTTGTTGACGCTCCCCGTCCGCCCCTGGGAGGCGGTCCTCGGCAAGTACCTGTCCGGCCTGGTCCTGGTCGCCCTGGGCCTGGCGCTGACGGCGGTCCTGCCCCTGTCCCTGGCCCCCTTCGCCGCCTTCGACCCCGGGCAGGTGGCGGCCGGCGCCCTGGGCGCGCTGCTCCTGGGCGCGGCGTTCCTGGCGGTGGGGCTGCTGGCCTCGGCGGTCGCCCCCTCGCAGGAGGTGGCCTTCCTGCTGGGCGCCGGCGGCTGCCTGCTCCTCAACCTGCTGGGCGACCCGCTCCTGATCGAGCAGGCCACGCGCCTCCTGCCGAGCGGGCTGTGGAGCGCCACCCTCGGCAACCTGGCAGTCGGGCTGCACTACGAGGCGCTGACCCGGGGCGTGCTCGATACCCGGGCGGCGGTCGCCTTCTTGGCCGTCACCGCCGCGGCCCTCCTGCTGGCGGTGCTGGCGATCGAGCGCCGCGAGCCGGGCCGGCGCGTGGGGCTGACCGCGGGCCTGATCGTGGCCGCCCTCCTGCTGGCGCTCGACCTGGCGGGGCAGCGCCCCCTGCAGGTCCGCCTCGACCTGACCACCCGGCGGGCCAACTCCCTCGCCCCCGCGACCACCGACCTGCTCGCCCGCGCCCGCGGACGGCTCACCCTGCGCGCCTACCTGTCGGAGGGGATCCCCGAGGCGACGCGACCGCTGGCGCGCCGGCTGCTCGACCTGCTGCACGAGCTCGAGGCCGCGGGCGGCGGGCGGGTGACGGTCGAGGTCGTGGACCCCCGCACGCCCGACCTGCAGCAGGCGGCCGAGCGACAGGGGGTGCAGCGCTTCCAGCTGCAGGTGGCCGAAGGCGACGGCGCCTCGATTCGCACCGTCTACGCCGGGGTCGTCGTGTTCTACGGAGGCCGCCCTCCGGCCGCCGTCCCGGTGGCCCTCGACCCGAACCTCGACCTCGAGGTGGAGCTGGCGCTGGCGCTGCGCCGGGTGCTCCTCCCCCGGCGGGTGATCGCGTTCGCCGGCCAGGGCCTGGACGGCTACGCCAAGGCGCGGGCGCACCTGGCCCGCTCGCACGAGGTGCGGACCCTCGACCTCTCGCGCGAGAAGCAGGTCCCGCAGGAGGTCGCCCTGGTGATCTACGCCGCGCCCGGTCCGCCGCCCGAGCGCGAGCTGTACGTCCTCGACCAGCACCTGGCCCGCGGCGGACGCGTGGTCCTGCTGGTGGAGGGGCACGGGCGCCCCGACCCTCGCGAGCCCTGGCTCCTCGAGCCTCACGAGGGCGAGGACGCGACCGCCTTGGCCCGGACCCTCGCGGCCTGGGGCGTGGCCGTCGGACCCGGGCTGGTCGTGCAGGAGCCCCACCGCGCCTGGCCGCTGCGGGTGGACGGCGGGCAGGTGCAGGCGCTGTATCCCTGGTTCGTCACCCCGCGCCCCGCGCCGGCGGAGGGGCGCGGCGACCGCCTCGGCGTCGGCGCAGCCCTGGGGCACGCCGTGCTGCCCTTCGCCAGCGAGGTGCGCCTGCGCTCGCCCGCGGCGGCGTCGGCGCAGGTCGCCCCCCTGGCGGTCACCGAGCCCGCCTGGACGCTGGAGGGCGCCCAGTCCACCCACCCGAGCCGCCGGGTCGGGCACGACCTGGGGGACCGGCCGCGGGCCGTCCGCCTCCTGGCCGCGGGGGTGCGGGGTCGCCTGCCCAGCGCCTGGCGCGACCGGCCGGGGCCGGTGCTGCTGCCGGCCGCCGGCGGCGGCGACGATCCCCTGGCGGTGCCCCTGCGGGAGCCGCTGGACGAGGCGCGGGTGGCGGTGGTGGGCGACTGCGAGTTCGCGCGCGACCCGTGGCTGCAGCTGGGGCCGGGCGGAGTGGCCCTCCTCGAGGGCCTGGTGGAGTGGGCCCTCGGTGAGGCGCAGCTGGCGACGGTCCACACCCGCCGCGCGGCGCCGGCCTTGAGCGGCACCGACGCCACCTGGCTCGGCGTGCCGGCGCCCTCGGCGGTGTGGGCCTTCGACCTGGTGGGCTTGCCGACCCTGGTGCTGGCGCTGGGCCTGGGCGGGTTGGTCCTGCGGGCCCGCGGGCGCGAGCGCGCCGCCTCGCGCCGGCGGCAGGAGGGCGCCCCGTGAGCGGGCGGCGGCCCGATCGGCGCCTCCGGACGCTGGTCGTCCTGGTGGGGCTCCTGGCCGCCGCGCGCCTCGGGGTGTGGCTGGGCGAGCGCCCCCCCGCCGCGGTCGGCCTGCCGGTCCTGTCCTTCGCCCCCGCGCAGGTGGCGCGGGTGCGCCTCGCCCGCGGCCAAGACGAGGTGGTGCTGCAGCGGGCGCCGGGGTCGGAAGGCGAGACGCCCCGCTGGATCCTGGCCTCGCACGGCGGCCTGCCGGCGCGGGAGGGGGCGGTCGAGGACCTGCTCGAGCGGCTCGCCTCCTGGCGCGTCGAGCGGGTGGCCGGCGCCGACCCCGCGCGCCACGAGGAGTGGTTCGTCAGCGAGGGGCGCGCCCGGCGCGTCACCCTGGAGGCTGCCGGCGGTCAGCCGGTGGGGAGCCTGTGGGTCGGCAAGGTGACCGGCGTCGACCCCGAGGCCGCCCGGGTGGGGAAGGCGGCGGTGGACGTCGCCGACCTGGGCGTGTTCGTCCGCGCCGCCGCCGGCGCGGTCGCCCCCTCGGAGCAGGTGGTGGTGGTCAACGCCTTCGTCACCCGGCAGCTCGATCCGCGCCTGCGCGAGTGGCTGCCCCGCCCGCTGGTCGGCGGCAGCCCGGACGAGGTGACGCGGCTGACGGTGCGGCCCGCCGGCGCGCCGCCCTTCGCCGTGCGCTTCCTCCCCCCGCCGGCCCGGTTCGAGGCGGCGGGGGCGGGCTCGGTCCCCGCGGCGCCGCTCGACCCCACGGCGGCGCGGGCCCTGGTCACGCAGCTGTTCCTGCTGGACGCGGTGGCCGCCGCCCCCTCCGGCCCCGTCCCAGCGACGGCCACCCGGGTCACGGTCGAGCACCCGGCGGGGCGGCGCGACCTCGCCCTGTGGCGCGCGGGGGAGAGCTGGGTCCTGCAGCGGGACGACGGGCTGCGGGTGAGCGTCTCGCCGTCGCTCGCCGCGGCGGTCGCGGAGGCGCGCGCCGAGACCCTCGGGCGCAGGCGCCTCCTCCCGCTGGCGGCCGCCCACGTGATCCGGCTGCACTGGATCGAGGCGCACGAGGAGCTGGCGCTGGCGCGCACGGACGCCGGCTGGGACGCGGTCGTGACGGGGGGTCGCCGGCCCTTGCGCCACCGCGTCCTCTCGCGGGCGGAGGGCCTGGAGTCGGGGGAGCGCGTGACGGCGCTCGAGGCCTCCCGCTGGTCCCCGCTGGCAGCGGCGACCCCGCAGCGCGGTCCCCGCCTGGAGGTCGTCGTCCGCGGGGGAGAGCGCTGGACGATCGCCTTCGGCCCCCGGCGCCCCGACGGGTGGCGCGAGGCGCGGGTCACGGGTCTGGAGGACTTCACCCCCGAGGTGCAGGACAGCGTCGTCCGGGCGCTGCGGGATGCCCTGTGGCAGCGCGTCAGGGAGGCCGACTGAGCTCGCGCGCGTACACGAGGCGAGGAGCTGCCGCGTCGCGACAGCTCCTCGGTCGCCGGGTCCGCCGGTCAGCGCTCCTCAGCGCCGCAGCGCGATCAGCTTCTCCGCCAGGTCGAGGACGCGGTTGGAGTAGCCCCACTCGTTGTCGTACCAGGACACCACCCGCAGCAGCCGGCCGTCGGTCACCTGCGTGAGGGCGGAGTCGAAGATCGACGAGTGCGGGTTGCGGATGATGTCCGAGGACACGATCGGCTCCTCGCAGTACTCCAGGATCCCCCGCAGCGGCCCCTCGGCGGCCTTGCGGACCGTCTCGTTGACCTCCTCCACCGTGACCTCCGACTGGAGCTCGGCGACGAGGTCCACGGTCGAGCCGTCGGGGATCGGCACGCGCATGGCCATGCCGTCCAGGCGGCCCTTGAGCTCGGGCAGCACCTCGCCCACCGCCTTGGCCGCGCCGGTGGTGGTGGGGATGATGTTCATGGCCGCGGCGCGGGACCGGCGCAGGTCCTTGTGGTCGGGGACCTCCGCCAGGCGCTGGTCGTTGGTGTAGGCGTGCACCGTGGTCATGAGGCCCTTCTGGATGCCGAAGGCGCCGTGCAGGACCTTCGCCAGGGGACCGAGGCAGTTGGTGGTGCAAGAGGCGTTGGACACGATCCGCTGGTCGCCGGTGAGCACGTGGTCGTTGACGCCCAGGACCACGGTCGCGTCCAGGGCGTCGTTGGGCGGCACGGTGAGGATCACCGCCTGCCCGCCCGCCTCGAGGTGCTTGTCGAGGTCGGCCCGGTTCTTCCACCTGCCCGTCGACTCGACCACCAGGTCCACGCCCAGCTCCCTCCAGGGGAGCTTGGCCGGGTCGCGCTCGGAGATGAGCCGGGTGCGCTCGTCGCCGACCTCCAGCGTGTCGCCGCTGAGGCTGACCCGCTGCTCCAGCCGACCCATGACGGTGTCGTACTTGAGGAGGTACGCCAGCGCCTTGGGGTCGGCGATGTCGTTGACCGCCACGACCGTGACGTCGGGCCGCTGGAGCGCGATGCGGTAGACGCAGCGCCCGATGCGGCCGAACCCGTTGATGCCGATCTTGATCATCGCGTCTCCCTTACAGCGTCGCGGCCATGCGCTCGATGAGGTCGACCACCCGGTTGGCGTAGCCCCAGCCGTTGTCGTACCAGGTGACCGTCTTGACCATGTTGCCGCCCAGGACCTTGGTCATGAGCGAGTCGAACACCGCGGTGTGGGGGTTGCCGACCACGTCCGTCGACACGACGGGCTGCTCGGTGTACTGCATCGACCCCTTGAGGATGCTGCCGGCGGCGCTGCGGAAGGCGCCGTTGATCTCGCTCGCCGCCACGTCGCGGCGCAGCACGGTGGTGAGGTCGATCACCGAGCCGTCGGGCACCGGCACGTTGAGGGCCATGCCGCTCAGCTTGCCCCGCAGCTGCGGCAGGAGCTGCTCCACCACCCGCACCGAGTAGGTGGTGGACGGGATGATGTTCTCGGCCGCCGCGCGCGAGCGGCGGATCTCCGCGTGCGGGACGTCGGCCAGGCGCAGGTCGTTGGTGTAGGCGTGCACGGTGGCCATGGAGGCGTGCTCCACGCCGAACGCCTCGTCGAGGACCTTCATGACCAGCGCCAGGGCGTTGCTGGTGCACGAGGCGTTGGAGATCACCTTGTGGGTGCGGTCGATCTGGTCGTCGTTGATCCCCACGCAGAACACCGGCAGCTGCTCGCCGCGGGGGGGCACCGTGAGGATCACCCGGCGGGCGCCGGCCTCCAGGTGCCGGTCGAGGGTTTCGAGGGAGCGGTACTTGCCGCTGGCCTCGACCACCACGTCGACGTCGTAGTCGCGCCAGCGGACGTCGCCCGGCTCGCGGCTGTGCACCAGCGGGATCGCCTTGCCGCCGACGAACAGGTGCTCGGGCCCCACGCGCGCCTCTTCGGGGAAGCGCCCGTGGATCGAGTCGAAGTTGAGCAGGTAGACCAGGTTCTCCGGGGGCGCGACGTCGGCGATGCACCGAATGTCGAACTCGCGCCGCTTGTGGAGGACCCGGAAGACGTTGCGGCCGAGTCGACCGAACCCGTGAAAGCCGATGCGGACGGACATGCCACCTCCGTGCGGGGGCCTCGGCAGCGCATCGCGTCGCGCTGCTGCGTCGGCCGGGCATTATGACCGGCGATGACGGGCTGACCAGCGACGCGCCCTGCTCGTTCACCGCGTTCTCTCCCCCGGGGGAGCCCCCCTCGCTCGGATCCGGACGCCGGTGTCTCGGCGCCCGCCCCAGGTTCTTGGGACCCACGTGCTAAGGTGCGCCCGTGGAGGAGCTTCGCCCCCCGCCCCCCGACCGCGACGACCCGGAGCCCGGCGGTTCCCCGCCCGACGACCCGGGCCCCCGCCCCCTCCCCGGCTTTGCGGAGCTGGTCCGGATGTTCCCGGTCACCGCCGGGCTGACGGCGGTCACCGGCCTCATGTTCCTGGTCCAGACCCTGGTGGGGACCGACCTGCTGGGGAACCTGCGCCTGGGGGCGGTCCGGGGCGACCTGGTGGCGCGGGGGGACCTGTACCGGCTCCTGTGCGCGGTGTTCCTCCACGCCGCCTGGTGGCACTTCGCGATCAACTGGTTCGCCTTCCTGCAGCTGGCGGGGCTCACCGAGTACATGTGGGGCAGCTGGCGGCTGCTGGCGGTCTACCTGGCGAGCGGGGTGGGGAGCTCGCTCCTGTCGGCCGCGCTCCACGGCGGGCCGGTGCCCTCGGTGGGGTCGTCGGGCGCCATCCTGGGCCTGGCCGGGCTCCTGCTGGGCGCCGCCGCCTTCGGCGCCGAGCCGTCACGCTCGGAGCTGCGCCAGTACACCGGCCGCTGCCTGCCGATCAGCGTCGGGTTCACGTTCCTGCTCGGGATCGTGGTCGCCACCTTCTGGGTGCCGATCGTCGACAACTGGGCCCACTTCGGCGGCTTCGCCACGGGGTTCCTGTTCAGCCTCGCCTGGCGCCACCCCCGGCGGCCGACCGGCCTGGTGCCGCGCGTCCTGGCGGTCGCGCTCACCTTGGCGGCCGCAGGGTCCCTCGGCTGGATGGCCGTGGACGGCGCCGACGCCCGCCGCCGCTTCGCAGAGGACCTCGCCCTCCGCCTCCGCCCGCAGCTGGAAGGCGCGCCGCCCGCCGAGCGACTGCTGCGGATCGCGGTGTGGATCCAGGTGCTGTGGAGCGAACAGAGCGAGGCGGCCGCCCGCCAGGTCGCGGCGACGCTGATCGACGACGGGCGCCTGCGGTCGGACCTGGAGGCGGTCCGCGACCCGCCGGTGCTGGAGGCGCTCACCGGGACCCTGCTGGGCCTCGAGCACCCCCTGGCCGGCCGCGCCGCCGAGCGGTGGGTCGAGGTGGCGCCCCAGGACCCGCAGGCGAAGAACGCGCTGGCGTGGTTCCTGGTCACCGGGCCCACTCAGGCGCGGAGCGCCGAGCGGGCGCTGGAGCTGTCCCGACAGAGCCTCGAGCTGGCGCCCACCGGCGACGACCCCCAGGCCCAGAACACGCGCGCCGCCTTCCTCGACACGCAGGCGGAGGCGCTGCTCCAGCTGGGCCGCCCGCAGGAGGCGCTGCCCCACCAGGAGGAGGCGGTGGCGATCGGCCGCGTCCAGGGCCACCCGGAGCTCCCCGACATGGCCCAGCGGCTGCAGGCGATCCAGCGGGCGATCGCCGCGGTCGACACGCGGCAGCCGGCCGAGGCCGACGGCGATCAGTCGCCGTAGGCGTACGTCGGCAGCGCCTCGGAGGTGGCGAGGAGGCGATCCAGCTCCGGCAGCGCCTCGGCGCCCTCCTGCGCCAGCCGCAGCCGCGCGGCCTCGGTCAGCTCCGCCAGCGCCCGGAAGTCGGCCCGTTCGCTCCCCCGCAGGAAGCGCGCTCCAGTGGCCAGCGACTCCACCGCCCGGGCCAGGGCGCCGAGGCGGACCTGCAGGTGCGCCAGCCGGAGCCACCAGCGCGGCTGCACACCCTCTCGCGCCGTCAGGGCGCGGGCCAGCTCCTCCGCCACCCGCGCGGGCGCGAACAGCGGCGACCGCTCGACGTCGGCGCCCCGGCCCCGCCCCTCGACCAGCTCCCACAGCCGCCCCGCCAGGTTGATGCGGTCCATCTGGCTGTAGTCGGACGGTCCCTGGGCGTACCCCTGCTCCACCAGGTCGACCGCCTCCTGATAGCGCCCGAGCCGCAGGCGGACGTCGATCCGCGCCACCAGCAGCCGGTACCACTTGTCGCCGGGCGGCGAGACGAGGACGCCGGCGGCGTCGTAGGCAGCGACCGCCTCGTCCAGGCGACCCAGGCGCTCCAGGACGCCCGCCCGGGCGTCGTGCACCCACAGCCAGGGGTTCCCGAACCCGATCAAACGGCCCCCGTAGCGCCCGGTCGGCCGCCAGCCGTCAGGACGCTGCGCCAGGAGTCGGGTCACCTCCTCGGTCAGCGCGAGCGTCTCCTCGGAGCTGTCGCTCCAGCGGGCGAGCATGGTGCAGCGGGCGAGCAGCAGCGCCAGCCGCTCGTCGGGCGTGGGGGCGAGGTCCGCCGCCCGCTGCGCGACCTGCTCGAAGGCCCCCTTGGCGAAGCCGGACTCGGCCACGATCACCAGCTCGGCCTGGAGGCCATAGTCATCGGGGGCCACGTCGCTCAGCCGCGAGGCGCCGTGGAAGTACGCGTTGTGCAGCCTGCCGTCCCGCCGGCGCACCGTGCCCGCCACCACCACGTCGGTGTAGAACTCGCTCAGCTCCTGCCAGGTGTCGCCGAGGAGCCCGCGCGGCGGCCGGACCAGGACCAGGCCCTCCACGCACAGCCCGAGCTGCTCGAGCTTCGCCAGCGGCGGGCTCCACTCCCTGACGACCGCCGGTCGATCGCTCAGGGCCACGGCGACCGCCCGGCGCACCGCCGCGACCCACCGCTCCAGGGCCGGGCTCGGCGGGGCGGGCCCCACGAGGCCCAGCTTCTGCAGGGGCACCGACGGGTCGACGAGCTCGCCGCGGCCGGCGGCGACGAGGAGGCGCCGGCTGCACTCCAGGCCGATCCGCCAGGCCAAGTCGGACGGGACGCTGCGCCCCGCCACGGCGCGCAGCGCCTCGTCCACACGCCCGAGCGCGAGGAGCGCCTCCGCCTGCAGCCCGATCAGGGCGGGCGGCGGCTCGCCGGCCAGGGCCCCCGCGCTCGCCTCGACGTCGTCCAGCACGCGGCCTGCGGCCTCAGGAGACGAGAGGCCGGCGCGCCCGCGCGCCTCGGCGCGCCAGCGGTACAGCTCGGGGACCCGCAGCCGCACCCGGTCGAGGTCCGCGAGCGCCACGGAGGGCTCCACGTCCGTGGTGAGCGCGGCGATCCCGCCGCGCAGCGCGAGCACCAGGGGGGCGTCCTCCGTCAGCGGGGGCGAGGCGCTCCGCAGCCCGTGGGCGGCCGCGCCGAGGTCCCCCTCCGCGAGGGCGGCCAGCCCCGCCAGCGCCTCCAGCGCCGCGCGCACCCTCGGCTCGGCGCCGAGGGCGGCGGCGCGCTCCCGCAGCGGCGCCACCCGCGCCCCCAGGGTAGCGAGGCTGCCTGGGTCCTCCGCCAGCTCGGCGCACGCCTCCCGCACAGCCGCCCGCTGCGCGGCCAACCGCTGGGCCCGGACGGCGCCGGCGGTGACCGCCGCGACCGCGACGAGGAGCGCGGCGGCGATCCGGCGCCGCGCGCGCCGCCTCGCGCGCGCCGTCGCCGGGCCAGCGCGCAGCGCGGCGGCCAGCTCCTGCACGGTTTGGTGCCGGTCCCCGGGCTCCTTGGCGAGCGCCCGCAGCACCACCGCGTCCAGCCAGGCCGGCACCTCGGGACGCCGGGCGCTCGGGCGGGGGGGCGGCTTCTCGATCACCGCGGCGAGGCCCGGCAAGCCGCGCCCCTCGAAGGGTGGCCCCCCGGTCAGCAGGGCGAACAGCAGCGCCCCCAGGCCGTACACGTCCGTGCGCACGTCGGTCCGCCGCTCCCCGCTCGCCTGCTCGGGGGCCAGGTAGCCGGGCGTCCCCAGCAGCTCGCCGGTGTGGGTGAGCCGCGAGCGGGCGTCGAGCTGCAGGGCCAGGCCGAAGTCGGCCAGCCGAGGCGCGCCCCGCTCGTCGAGCAGCACGTTGTGAGGCTTGAGGTCGCGGTGCAGGACCCCCCGCTCGTGGGCGTGGGCCAGCCCCTCGGCGAGCTGGCAGGTGAGCTCCACCGCCTCTTCGACCGGCAGCGGCCCCTGGCGCTCGAGCCGCGCCTGCAGGCTGCCGCCCGGGAGGAGGTCCTGGACCAGGTACGGCACCCCCCCGTCGAGGTCCGCCGCGTGCACCCGCACCACCCGCGGGTGGTCGAGGCGGGCCAGCAAGGTCGCCTCGGCGCGGAACCGCTCCAGCTCGACCGCGCCGGCCGTGTCGGTCAGGAGCCCGCTCGCCAGCATCGTCTTGAGGGCGTAGCGGACGCCGGTCGCGGTGTGCGCCACCTCGAACACCGCCCCCATGCCTCCCTGCGCGAGCAGGCGCAGCACGCGGTAGGGCCCCAGCCGATCCAGGCCGCGGGCCGCCACCGCCTCCGCCTCGGCGAGCACCGCCGGGTCGACCGCGCGGCGCGTGCGCAGCACCTGCGCGAGGGTCGCCCGCGGATCCCGAGCGCGAGCCGCGCGCACCTCGTCCAGGGCCCCCCTCAGGGTGTCGAGGTCCACCGCGCCGCGGGCGTGGAGGAGGCGCGCCAGGGCGGTGTCGGGGCCGTCGCTCACCCCCGCCTCGCCTTGCTGATCGGCTCGGCGCACTCGAGCTCGGTCACCCGCGCCTGGCAGCGAGGGCACTGCAGCGCGCGCCGGTGGAAGCCGCGCCGGCGGCACCGCTCGCAGCGCGGGAAGTCGGCGGGGCGGGCCCTGGGGCAGCGCAGGAAGTGCTTGCCCCAGTCGACCACGCCGCCCGAGCAGAAGGGGCAGCGCGCCTTGCCGGGGCGGACGAGGGGCGGCTCCTTGGGGTCGGGCCGCAGCTTGCGCTCGCTCCAGGCGCGGACCACCAGGCCGCAGCCCGTGCAGGCGAACAGCCCCCGGGCGTCGGTGTGGCGGCACAGGTCGCCGTCCTGGCCGCTCCGCGCGCACGCCACCCCGCCCTCGGCGGTGGCCGCCACCGGCCCCTCGCAGGCGGGGCAAGCGGGGACCTGCGGGTGGATCGGCAGGCGGTCGGCCACCTCCAGCCCGATCAGCTCCTCGTGCTCGGCGCGGGTGAGCTCGCCCCGCTCCAGGCGGGCCACCAGGGCCCGGCGCCGCTCGTCGCGGGCCGCCAGCCCCGCCCGCTCCTCGGCCAGGGTCAGCCCCTCGCGCACCTCTTCCCACAGGGGGTGGAGCCCGGCCACCTCGCCCGCGCCGTCGCGCACCAGGGGCGAAGCGGCCGACAGGGCGTCCCGCGCGCGCGCGAAGGCGTCCCCGGCGGCGCCCGGCCGATCGGCCCGCAGGTAGGCCTGGGCCAGCCGGACCAGCACCTCGGGGGTGGCTTCGCCCCCGCGGACCTGCCGCTCCAGCCGGGCGAGCTCCTCCTCGAGGCGTCCCACGAGCGAGAGAGAGAGGCGCGACTAGGGGACCCCGGGCGTGGAAGGACGAAGCTGGAACGTGGTGTTCCAGTCCTCGGAGGTCTCGTCGTGGGGGTTGCCGGCAGCGTCCAGGACGCCGTTGCCGATCCCCGCGGCCCGACCCTCGCCGCCCTCGGTGAAGTCGACGCGGGTCACCGACTGGCCCGTCGCCGTCCCGCCGGGCTGCCTCGTCTGCTGGGTGTTGGCGTCCGTCTCGTTGTTGTACGCCGTCGGCGTGACGTCGGCGTCGGGCCCGTCGATCGAGACGCCGCTCTTGTCGACCTCGAGCGTGTTCGCGCCGAAGTTGAGGATGTCGAGGTCGACCACCACGTCCGACTGACCGTCCCACATGAACAAGTGGATGTTGTCGCCGCTCTCGTACAGCCCGACGCTGCCGCCGACGCCGCTGGCGTTGGTGAAGTTCGGCACGCCACCGGTCGCGGTGCCGTCCCAGGTCAGCATCTGGACGGCGGTGGCGCCGCCCCCGGCGCCCGGGTTGCGCAGGCAGAAGTCGGCCGCCCCCTGGAGCTGGGCGTACCCCTGCCCGTCCACGGCCACCACGATCGTCTGGCCCGGCGCCAGGGTCGTGTTGGCCGGGAAGCGCACGGTGAAGGTGTCGGCGGTGGCGTCTCCTCCGGCGAAGCCGAAGTCCGCGCCGGTGGGCAGCCGGTGATAGACGTCCGCGTTGCCGAGCGCCGTGGTGTGGTTGCTCAGGTACACGGTGCTGAGGTCCATGGCGATGGGGCTGGCGTTGAAGATCTCGATGAACTCTTGGGAGCCGGCGCCGCTGCCGTTCGGCTGGACCTCGGAGATCACGGGGTGGTCGGTGAACCCGACCACCACCGTGCCCGAGCCGTTGCCCGGAGTAGCCGAGCTGATGGTGGGTGTCACCTGGTTGAGGTTGGCGTCGGTCGCGATCAGGTCGTTGGCGTTCACCACGTCCACCTGCACGTCCGAGCCGGCGTCGCCCGGCTGCAGCAGCTGGGAGTCGGGCAGCAGCAGCAGGAAGAACCGCACCCGCCCCGTGGGGTTCAGCCGCAGGGAGGTCGTGAAGGGGATGGTGAACTTCTCGGGCGTCTGGGTCATCGCCAGGTTGACGCTGACCCCGCTGCCCAGCTCGGTCGCGTCGAGCTGGCCGTCGTCGTTGGCGTCCTCCGCCACGGTGGCCAGGCTGAAGCGCTCGTTCGGCAGGGGCGTGGTGTCGCCGTGGGACTCGAAGGTGATCGAGTCCACCAGGATGTCTCCGCCCTGCGCCTCGAGGGTGAACACCAGGGCCAGCACGTTGCGCGGCTGACCGGCGGCGTCGTCCCCGATCAGCTGGGGGAAGGGCGTCGCCGAGAAGGGGTGCGCAATGTACTCCAGGGTCGCGCCGGTGGGCGGACCGGTGGGGCCGGTGGCGAACCGCACCTTGCCGTCGCGCTTGCCGCTGTTGCAGCCGAGGGCGAGGACGCCCACCACCAGCACGGCCAGGGCGGGGCCAGCGAACGATCGCAGCGTCGAGATCAACCTGGAGCTCATGAATGCCTCCCACCCCAACCCGCGCGCGGTCCCGGGCGGGCTGATTCTTCCACAACCCCTTGCGGGGTCAAGGACGGCCGGCGTCCAGAGCCCTCAGGGAACGGCCCCGGGCGTCGCCGCCGCCGTGTTGTCGAACGTGTTGTTGAAGTCCTCGGACGTCTCGTCGTGGCCGAAGGAGCCGTTGCCGTTCTGCGGGGTCTCGGTGCCCTCGGTGAAGTCGATGCGGGCGATGTTGGCGCCGTTGGGCG
>JAWLGW010000007.1:0-21988 GCA_041690735.1 Planctomycetota bacterium | reverse complement strand
CCCGTGCCCGCGACGCCTTCGGGCACGGGCACGGGCACGGGCACGTAAGAAGAGCGCCTGCCCCACAGCCAGGCGTGCTTGTCATTGAGCTCAGCTGCACCCGTTTGGGTCCCGTGGCTCAGGGCCGCCGACGACGACGCTCAGCATGAGCCGCAGGTCGGGATGCCCACTTGCACGGCGCGCCCCGGCGCCCTACATCCGGATCGTGACGGGGGACGCCTGGGTGGTCGTGGTGCAGGGGCTCGACGAGGGGCAGCGGGCCGCGCTGCCCCTCGGGCGCCGCCTGATCGTGGGGCGCGGCGCCGAGGCGGACCTGCGCCTGCGCGACGCCAACGTGTCGCGGGCCCACTGCGCCCTCGAGCGGCGGGTGGCCGGGGTGGTGATCGAGGACCTCGGCAGCCGCTTCGGCACGCACGTCGCCGACGCGCCCCTCGAAGGGCCGCGCCTGGTGAGCCGGATCAGCGAGGTCCGGCTGGGCGACACGGTGCTGCGGGTCGAGCCGGGGCCGGGCCCCACGCCGCCCGGCGTGCCCGGCTACCGCCTGGAGCGCCCGCTCGGGGACGGCGGCGGCGGCGTGGTGTGGTCGGCGGTCGCGCACGACGGCCGGCCCGTGGCGGTCAAGGTCATGGCGCCCGAGTCGGACGAGCGGGGCCGCCGTCGCTTCGAGCGCGAGGCCGCGCTGCTGGCCCGCCTCGACCACCCGGCGATCGCCCCGGTGGTGGGGCTGGTGCGGGCCGCGGACGGCCGGCCCTGCCTGGTGCGCGGGCTGGTGGCCGGGCGGACCCTGGAGGCGCGGCTCGAAGCGGAGCGGCGCCTGCCCTGGGCCGAGGTCGCCTGGCTGGGAGCCCGCCTGGCCGAGGCCCTCGACCACGCGCACCAGCGGGGCGTGGTCCACCGCGACGTGAAGCCCGGCAACGTGGTGCTGGGCGAGGGCGACCGGGCGCCGGTGCTGATCGACTTCGACCTGGCGCGCCGGACCGGGCTGCCCGGCGGGGGGACGGCGCTCACCCGGCTCACCGAGACGGGCGAGGGCCTGGGGACCCTGGGCTACCTCGCCCCCGAGCAGCTCACCGACGCCCACGGGGCGGGCCCGCTCGCGGACGTGTACGGGCTGGGAGCCACCCTGTGGCACGCCCTCACCGGGCGGCGCCCGTTCAGCGACGTGGAGCCCGTGGCGTTCTTCGACGCCCTGCGGCGCCGCGGGCCCGGGCCCGCGGGGCCGCACGCGCCCGACGCGCCCCCGGCGCTGATCGCCCTGGTGGAGCGAGCCACGGCGCCGCGACCCGAGGCGCGTCCTCCCTCGGCGGGGGCGCTCGCCCAGGCGCTGCGCGCGGTCTCGCCGTGAGCGGGCCTCCCGCCCTCGACCCGGACAAGGTCGCACGGGTGCTGGCGATCCTGCGCGATCTCGGCCGCACCGCGGCGCGGGAGGCCTTGTTGGAGCGGATCCTCGACGAGGCGATCGCCCTGTGCGGCGCCGAGCGCGGCTTCGTGATCCTCGAGCCGGAGTCGGAGCAGGCGCGCGATCCGCAGGCGCTGCGGGTGCGGGTGGCCCGCAACCTGGACCAGGAGCGGCTGAGCGAGGCGTACCGGAAGTTCTCCCGGGGGATCGCGGCGCGAACGCTGGAGGAGGGGCGCACGCTCCACCTGGGGGACGCGGGCGCGGACGAGCGGTTCGGCGAGCGGCGCAGCGTACGCGAGCTCAAGCTGCGCTCCGTCCTGTGCGCGCCCTTGCCGGTGGAGGGGCGCCCGCAGGGCGTGGTCTACCTCGACAACCGCTTCGCCGCGCGGGCGTTCACCCGCGCCGACGCGGAGCTGCTCGAGCTGCTGGCGACGCAGGCCGGCTTCGCGCTCGAGAGCCAGCGCCGTCGCGAGAGCGAGCGACCCGCCGCCGCTCAGGGCCGTGCGGAGCAGGAGGCGGACCTCGCGGACCTGGGTGAGGGCCTCGCGACGGCGACCGCCGAGCCGCCCGCGCCCGACACCTACGGCCTGGTGGGCGCCTCCCCTGCGCTGGAGCGCCTGCGCGCCGAGCTCCCCCGCGTGGCCGCCAGCGCCGAGCCGGCCCTGATCCTGGGCGAGAGCGGCACCGGCAAGGAGCTGGTCGCCCGCGCCCTGCACGCCGCCAGCCCGCGAAGGAGCCGCCGGTTCGTGGCGCTGAACTGCGCCGCCGTCCCCGACCCGCTCCTGGAGAGCGAGCTGTTCGGCCACCGCCGCGGCTCGTGGACCGGCGCCACCGCCGATCGGGAGGGCCTGTTCCGCGCCGCCCACGGCGGGACGTTGTTCCTCGACGAGGTGGGCGACACCTCCCCCGCCATGCAGGCCAAGCTGCTGCGAGCCTTGCAGGAGGGCGAGGTGCGCCCGCTCGGCGCCGAGCGGGCGGTGAAGGTGGACGTGCGGCTGATCGCCGCCACCCACCGCGACCTCAAGGCGGCGGTGGCCGCGGGCGCCTTCCGGCAGGACCTGTACTACCGCCTGGCGGTCCTCACCCTGCGGGTCCCGCTCCTGCGCGACCGCGGCGACGACGTGCTGCGGATCGCCGACCACCTGCTGGCGCGCCTGTCGCAAGGAGCGGGGCCGCCGCGGACGTTCACCGACGGCGCGCGCCGCGCGCTGCTGGCCCACGCCTGGCCGGGCAACGTGCGCGAGCTGGAGAACGCCCTCAAGCGGGCCCACGCCCTGGCGGCCGGGCGGCTGACGCTGACCGCGCGCGACTTCGCGGGGCTGGCGGGGGAGTCGCCGGCGCGGCGGGAGACGGCGCCACCGAACGGACCGGCGGGCACGCTCGACGAGCTGGAGCGGCAGGCGATCGTGCGGGCGCTGGCGGCCTGCGGGGGGAAGGTCACCCCGGCCGCCAAGACGCTGGGGATCGACCGGTCCACGCTGTATAGGAAGCTCAAGAAGTACGGGCTGCGAGACGCTTGAAGAGGAAGACAGAAGAGGGACCACCGAAGGCACCGAAGGTACCGACGCACACTGAAGGAGCTGTCGCTCGGGCGGGGGCTCCTTGGCTTGGCGAAGAAGAATGGACCGCCAAGACGCCAAGAGCGCCAAGGAAGGCAGCTGTCGCTGATCCGGCCGCGCCTTCCGGTGAGTGGAAAGAGGAAGAATGGCGACGGCAGGCTTGCGCGACGAGCCGCGTGGCGAGCCGCCTCCCTTGCGCCGGTGGGCGGATCAGCCCGAAGTCGCGGGCTGCTATGCCCTGCTGTTGCTGCTGGAGGGCGCGAGCGGGCTCGTGCTGGTGTCAGGCGGCGGACCGGTGTTGGGCTCCGTCGGTGGGCTCCTGGTGATTGCGTCTTGCGCCGCCGCCGTCTGGCTGTGGGACCGCGCCACCCCCACCTCTCTGGCCGGGCAGGGAGCGAGCGCGCTCTACCTGTCGCTGCCCCTGCTCCCGCTCACGGCGGGCGGCGCCGGCCTCGCTGCGGCGGTCCTGAGGCTGCCCGATGCGGTGCCCTGGCTGCCGCTCCTCCCGCTGCCTGCCGCCGCCCTGCTCACCCTCCAAGGCCTGGCTGCGCTGGCGGTGTTCTGGGTGCGGCGACCGCGAGAGGGCGAGGCGGCCTCCCCAAGAGACCGAGGAGGACGAGCGCCGGCGCCGACGAGTGGAGAGCGCGCGGAGCATCGGCCGCGAGGGTGAGGTCATGACAGCTCGCTCGACGACGACTTCGACCACTGAACCTTCCGCCGCTTCGCGCGAGCCATGAACAGTCCGCGCTCGCTAGCCGAGCTCATTGACATCGTCGATCCCGCCTGGCCGCTCGTCCTCGAGTGGCTGCGGTCGGGGCGGAACGACGTGGAGGTCTTGCCGGTCGACCGGGAGCAGGGGGAGGCGACGCTGCTGGCGTTGCAGGTCACCACGCGCGCGCCGCTCGGGGCGGTCGCGTTCGAGTCGGGTGGGCTGCTCGTCGATCGCCGCTGGCTGCGCATCTTGGGCGCAGGCTGTGACCGTATGAGCGGCTCGCTCCTCACCTGGTTGGGCACAGCGGGGAACGGCCTCGCCGCTGTGCCGCCGGACCCCAAGCTCGAGGGCGCGCTCGTGATCGCCAACGACGCTGCCGGCGGGTTCTTCCTCCTCGACGGCGGCGGGCTCGGCGTCGCGCACCGCGGCGTCGTCTACGCCGCGCCCGACACCCTCGATTGGGTCGACCTGGGGCTGGGCTACTCCGACTTCCTGCGGTGGGCGGCCGACGGCGACCTCGCGGACTTCTACGCGGACCTGCGCTGGCCTGGCTGGGAGGGCGACGCGCTCGACCTCGACCTCGACCGCGGGTTCGCCTTCGCGCCGCCCCTGTTCACCAAGGAGGGACGCGCGGCGCGGCTCGACCCGGCGAGCCGGCGGGCGGTGCCGCTGCGCGAGCTGTGGGGCCTGTGGCACGACCTGCGTGCTCAGCTGGGGTGAGGCGGCGCCTGCCTCGCGGCGGGTGCCTGTCGCACGTGCGATCTCGCGCCGCCCGCCGCCGACGGCGACTGGCACGAGTAGCAGCGCGCTGCCTCGATGGGGTATGGCGCCGTCGACTCGGTGCCCCTGCCGCGAGCCGTCCCTGCCCTGGGGAGTTGACCGTGCCGCCAGAGCCGCGCTGGTTCCCTGATCGCGCGCCGGACGCCGGCCCCGTGACCCGGTGGGCCGACGACCCCGACGTGACCGGGTGCTACGTGCTCTTCCTGCTCTTGGAGGGCCTCGGGGGGCTGGGGCTGGCGCTCGCGGGCGGATTGCACGCCCTGGAGGAGCTCCCCTCCGCTGTGACCCTGCTGATCGGACTGGTCACGATCGTCGGCTGCTACGGCGCCGCCTGGCTGTGGGAGCGCCCCACCCGAACGGACCTGAGGCAGGAAGTGGCCCTCTCGCTCCTGCTCGCCCTGCCCCTGCTCCCGCTCGGGCTCGTCGCCGCCGCCGCGGCCGGACTCAGCCGCCCCTGGTGGAGCGGCGCGCCGCTGCCCCTGCTCCCCTTCCCGCTGGCCGCCCTGCTCACCGTGCAGGGGCTCGCGACGCTGGCGGTCGTGTGGCTCCGGCGACCTCACGAGCGAACGAATGAATCGAAGGAGGGCACGGCCCCCGCAGGAGAGGCAGAGCCGTAGGACGCGACGGAAGGCGCCCCCGCACCAGCGACAGCTGCCTCCCTTGGCGCTCTTGGCGGTTTAATTTCTTCGCCAAGCCAAGGCGCCCGATCCGAGCGACAGCCTCCTACCCCTCGTACTCCTCCTCGTCCTCCTCCCAGCTCGGCGGCTGGTAGCTCCCGTCCAGCCACTGGTGCAGGTCGACGGCCTTGCAGCGGAAGGAGCAGAACGGCAGGTCCTCGCTGTGGCGGGGGTCGAACTCCTCGTGGCACACGGGGCATTCGACGCGCTCGCGGCGGGGGCGCTGACGCTCGGCCACCGCGCTACGACTCCTCGAGCCGGAAGCCCTCGAGCATGGCGAAGCCGCGCTCGGCGATGACCACCTTGCCGTCGTCCCAGGAGGTGGGGTACCAGGCCTCGTCCTTGGCCCCGTCGGCGGGGCGGAGGAAGCCCAGGCCCAGGAGGCGGCGCAGCTCGCTGTCGAGGAGCTTGCGCCCCATGTCGGGGGCGTAGATGTTCTCGAGCTCGTACAGGAGGCGGGCGACGTCGAGCTCCTTGAGGCCGGCGCCGGGCCGGTAGGCGCGGGCGATCATGCGCAGGGGCTTGAAGGCCTTCCCCTGCCGGACCCGGTAGCGCAGCGCCGCCATCTCGTTCCAGTGGACGCGCTTCCCCGACAGGTGCTCGCGCAGCCGCTCGCCGCGCTTGGTCAGGCTGCACAGGGCCGCGGCGTCGAGGGCGCCCAGGCCCCGCAGGGGGGTGCGCGGGTCGCGCGGCGCCACCACGCCCACCTGCAGCAGGCGCCACAGCTCGGCCGGGTCGCGCACGTTGCCGCACCAGGCGGCCAGGTTCGACTCGGCGATCCAGGGATCGAGGAGCAGCTGGCGCAGGTGGATGGTGTGCATCGCCAGCCAGCCGATCTCGTCGTAGTCGAACACCCGCTGCTGCAGGGCGGCGGTGCGCGAGAACAGGCGGGTCTCGCTGCCGACGTCGGCGGTCGCGTCGGGCAGCTCTCCCTCGGCGAACGGGGCCGGCAGCTGCTCGTCGTCGGGGGTCGGCGGCGCCGTCTCGGCCTCGCGGAACAGGATCATGAGGTCGCCCAGGCGGATCACGTCGCCGTCCCGCAGGGCGTGACGCGAGATCCGATCGGGCCCGATGAAGCAGCCGTTGAGCGACTCGAGGTCGAACAGCACCGGCTGCCCCCGCTCCCAGCGGATCCGCGCGTGCTCGCGCGACAGGAGCGTCGAGTACACCGACAGCTCGCAGTGCCGCCCCCGGCCGATCGTGACGTCGACCCCCGGCTGCAGCTCGAAGGGCGGCGCGCCCCGGATCGTCAGGAAGAACGCCACGCGCGTCCTCCCCTCGCTCCCCGCACGGCTCTGGTGGGCGCGCTCCTCATCCGAACAGCCCGAAGAAGCCCTTCTTCTTCTTGGTCTGGGGCGGGGCGGTGGCGGCGTCGCTCCCGCTCGCGCCGTCGTCGTCCCGCGGCAGGGTGGGCGTGTAGGAGCGGCTGACCCGGCCGATCACGCGCTCGATCGCATCCGCCAGCTCGGCGGCCGTCGGGTAGCGCTCGTCGGGGTCCTTCGCCAGCGCCTTGAGCGCGATCTCCGACAGGCGCGGATCGGCCTGCGCGAACACCTGCTGCGGCGGCACCGGGTCCTCCTTGAGCACCTTGCGGATCACGTGGATCGCCTTCTTGCCGGTGAACGGCGGCCGCCCCGTGAGCACCTCGTACAGCATGGCGCCCAGGGCGTACACGTCCGCCCGGGCGTCGATCGCGCTCGGGTCCCCGCCCGCCTGCTCGGGCGCCATGTAGGCGGGCGTCCCCAGGAAGGCGCCCATTTGGGTGAGCTGCTCCATCTGCGCCTTGTCGACGTTCTTGGCCAGGCCGAAGTCGAGGACCTTGGGCTCGCCGCTCTCCGCGTCGATCATGACGTTCTGCGGCTTGATGTCGCGGTGCACGATCCCCTTCCGGTGGGCGAAGTCCATGGCGCGGGCCACCTTGGCGATCACCGCGGCGCCCTTGCCGATGGGGAAGGTGCCGCTGCGGAGGGTGGCCTTGAAGTCCTGCCCCGGCACCATCTCCATGGTGAACCAGCACAGGTCGTCGTCCCACTCGGCGTGGATCACCTTGACGATGTTCGGATGGTTGAGGTTGCCGATCAGCTTCGCCTCCCGCTCGAACCGCTCGCGCTCCTCGGCCGAGGGGCCGCTGCCGCCCCGGCGCAGCATGACCTTGAGGGCCACATCCCGGCGCAGCGACAGCTGGGTCGCCTTGTAGACCGCGCCCATGCCGCCCTTGCCCAAGATCTTGTCGACCCGGTATCCCTTCCAAGTCCGCCCCAGCAGCCCGCCCGGGTCGTCGGGGGTGGATGGACCGCGCTCCCCTGCGGCCGGGGCGCTCGCCGCCGCGGCCCGCGGCGCCAGGGCGCTGGCCCCTCCGGGGCCATGCGTGGCGTCCACGCCGATCCCCGAGGTCGCGCCCGAGGCCTGCACCAGCCCGCCCCCGCAGGCCCCGCACCGGGGCGAGTCCCCCTGGGAGGCGGACATGTTGAACCGCCGCCCGCAGGTCTGGCATACGGCGATCCACTTCTCCTGGAAGGCGAGCACCTCCTGCACCTGCTGGGACGTCATGCGCTGGGCGCGCACCAGGATCTCGCCGATCCGCATCTCGTTGCCCTGCTGCGCCAGCTGCTCCTGCAGCCGCAGGGCCCGGTCGAGGTCGGTCTGGGTGACGAGGCCCTTGTCCACCGCGATCTGCCCGAACAGGACCAGCGCCCCGCTGCCCGAGAGCATGGGGGAGGCGGCGGGGTCGGCGGTGACGAAGGTCGCCTCCATGGGCGAGGGCTCGATCATGGTGGCGCCGCCCGCGACGTCGGCCGCCGGGGGCGGCGGCGCAGGCAGGTCCCCCTCGGCCAGCAGCTTGTCGAGCTTCTTCTGCAGCGACTTGAGGTGGCGCTCCTTGACGTACTTCTTGCGCAGCAACACCTCACCCACGCCTGCCGCGGTCGCCTCCTGCAGGCACTCCTGGCCCTCCGCCTCGCTGATGAGGTGGTTCTTGACCGCCAGGTCCACGAGCACGCGATCGGCGTGGGTCGCCACGGGTCCTCCCCAGGGGCACGATCTTATCGCCTCACCCGGAGCGCGGAAGGGGCTCGCGGCGCCCGCGACCCTCTCCCAGAGTGGGCGTGCAGCCAGGCGTCCACTCCGGCGGTCTCGGTGGTAGGTTACGGACCCCTTTGGCCCCTCAAGAGGACGCCACCCGAAGACCATGGACCAGCCGCACGTCGTCGAGACGGACAAGATTCCCCTGGAGGCGATCGACCCCGACGCGGTGAAGGTGATCGGCCGCCTGCGCCGGCACGGGCACGAGGCCTACCTGGTGGGCGGCTGCGTGCGCGACCTGCTGAGCGGGTTGCGCCCCAAGGACTTCGACGTGATCACGTCCGCCCGACCGCGACAGGTCCGGCGGTTGTTCGCGAACAGCCGCGTGATCGGCCGCCGATTCCGCCTGGTCCACGTGATCTTCGGCGACAACGTGATCGAGGTCTCCACCTTCCGCGCCAATCCGGACAAGGAGGAGAGCGAGGACGAGGAGGGCGTCGACGTCGACGTCGAGGTCGAGCTCGACGCGGACGCCGACACCGCTGAGGAGTCGGACGACGTCGAAGAGCTCGAGGACGACGACGACGACGGCGAAGACGAGGAGCTCGAGGACGAAGACGACGAGGAGGAAGACCTCGACGAGGACGACGACGAAGAGCTCGAGGACGACGACGACGACGACGACGAAGAGCTCGAGGACGACGACGACGACGACGAAGAGCTCGAGGACGAAGACGACGAGGAGGAAGACCTCGACGAGGACGACGACGAGGACGCGGACGACGCCGACGTAGAGGAGTCCGCCGAGGACGACGAAGCGTCGGACGACGAGGCGGCCGAGGACGCAGACGAGGCGGCCGAGGACGACGACGAGCGCCCCTCGGCGCGCCGCCGCCAGGCCGCTCCGCCCGTCGACGAGTTCGAGCTCAACAACGTGTTCGGCACCCCCGAGGAGGACGCTCGCCGGCGCGACTTCACGATCAACGCGCTGTTCTACGACCCCGAGGAGCGCCACATCATCGATTACGTGGGCGGCCTGCGGGACCTCGAGCGGCGGCTGGTCAACCCGATCCGCGATCCGGAGGTCGCCTTCGTCGAGGACCCGGTGCGCATGATCCGGGCCGTCCGCTTCGCGGCGAAGCTCGAGTTCACCATCGCCGACCACGCCCTCGCCGCCATCGAGCGCCACCGGGCGCTGGTCGAGGAGTGCTCGCAGCGGCGCCTCCTGGAGGAGATCTGGAAGATCCTCAAGGGCGGCCACGCCGAGGCCTGCATCGACCTCATGATCGAGACCCAGCTCCTGGAGGTGTTCCTGCCGGAGCTGGCCGAGTGGCTGGCCGCTCCGACCGTCGCCCCCCCTCTCTCCCCGAGCAACGGCGCCGGCCAGCCGCCGGCCGAGGCTGCCGCCGGGGCTGACTCCGCCGCCGGCGAGCCAGCGGACGCGCAGGCGTCCGTCGAGTCAGAGGCCGCCGCCCAGGAGGCTGGCGAGCAGGAGCCTGCCCCCGAGGAGACGGGCGAGCAGGTCGAGGTGCGGGCCACTGCCGCGGCCCCACCCCCGGCGGAGCCGAGCGGCGACGGACAGAGCGCCCGCGCGGGCGAAGCCGGGGGAGCGCCGCAGCAGCCAGAGCCCACCGACCCCGCCGAGAGCTGGGGCGAGCCGGTGCAGGTGAGCGGCGATCCCCCCCTGGTCGTGTATCCCGAGGACCCCTGGGAGCCTGACGACCGGATGATCGACGCCTTCCTGCGGGTCACCTGGGAGCGCCCCCATCCCGAAGGGGCCAACGACTGGGTCGAGGATCCGCAGGTCTACCTGGAGGACACCCTGTTCGAGGCGGCGGCCTTCGCCCGCGACCGGTACCTGGAGCGGGTGGGGCTCCAGCGCCTCGCGGAGGGGCGCAGCGAGCGCGAGCGCGCGGTGGCCGTGCTGCGCATGCTGCGCTGGAACGGCCGCCTGGACGAGATGGTGGCCTCCTTCCCGCCCGAGCCGCCCTTGCGGCGCCGGCGCCGGCGCCGCAAGGGCGGCGCCCAGCCCGAGCCGTCGCAGCTCGCGCCGGTGCTGCCGCCGGGCTTCGATCGCCGGCAGCTCCTCAAGGGGCACCTCGCCAACCTCGACAAGCTGTCGCACACGGGCGTCCCCCTGAGCAACGCCGTGCGCCTGGCGGTCCTGTTCGGGCCGCTGCTGCTCGAGCACCTCGACTCGGGCGGCGCCAGCGGGCGCAGCGCCGAGGAGCTGGCGGACGAGGTGCTGTACCCGATCGCCCGCCGCCATAGCCTGGCGCGCAAGGACCGCGACCGGATCAAGCGCTGCACGATCATCCTCCACCGCTTGCTGAGCGGCGACCTCACGGCCCGGTCCCGCGGGCGCGACCGCCTGGTGGCCCGCGATTACTTCCGCGAGGCGATCGTCCTCATGTGGCTGCACTGCCGCGTCACCGACTCCCACTGGGACGAGTTCCGCTACTGGGAAGGGCGCGCCAAGGCGGTGAAGGCTGCCCCCGAGCCCGAGCCGAAGCGGCGGGGCGGCGGGCGCCGCCGGGGCAGGGGCCGCAGCCGCGGCCGCAGCCGCCGCCGTTAACGCGGCCATGTAGAATCCGCCCCGCGGGCCGGCCGTCCGGCCTGCGTCCACTGCAGCACAGGAGGCGTCCCGTGACCGCACCGTACCGCGCAGTCCTCGTGGCGGGCCTCGCCCTGAGCGGCGTCGCCCTGCTGGCCGCCGGCGCGCCGAGCCACGCCGCGCCGGCCGACGCCGAGGTGAAGAAGGCCCGCAAGAGCCTCAAGAAGAACATCAAGAAGCTGGCCAAGGTGCAGAAGTTCCTGGCGAGCCAGGACCAGCTGGCGCGCGAGACCCAGAACGCGGCCCAGCGCGACAAGGCGCTGGAGACGATCAGCGAGCTGTGTCAGAGCCAGCTGACCGACCTCGTGGAGGAGATCCGGCTGGCCGACGACGAGGACGCCGCCGAGGCTCTGGTGGAGTTCGGCGCCGCGGTCCCCAGCGACGACGCCTACCAGCAGATCGTGCGCGAGCTGCGGCGACTGCAGAGCGACGAGGCGATCGAGGCCCTGGCAGCCACGCTCGGAGCCGACCTCATGGAGGGGAAGAAGCGCAAGCGGCGCCGGGGGCGAAACGACGAGGGGTGGAAGGCGCAGGTCCTGGTGGCCGACGTGTTCCACGACCTCGACCACCCGGCCACGATCACGCCGCTGGCGGCCCAGCTCGAGCGCGGGACGGTCCCCGCCGTGATCAACGCCTGCGTCGCGGCCTGCGAGTACAAGGCCGACGCCCGGGTCGTGGCGGCGCTGATCGACCTGCTCGGCCGCGTCGAGAAGCAGGGCGGCTGGGAGTACCACAACGTCCGCCAGCGCCTGACCGACCTGACCGGCCACGACTTCTTCACCCAGGAGAAGTGGCAGGGCTGGTGGTCGACCCACGGCGGCGAGGGCTGGGACCCGAGCAAGAAGGGTGAGGCCAAGGAGGCCGCCACCCGCGAGCGGGGCGAGCAGGAGAAGGTGCCCACCTTCTTCGGCTCGGAGATCGCCTCCAACCGGCTGGTGTTCGTGATCGACACCTCCGGCAGCATGGAGATGACCGACAAGCCGGCCGACTTCGAGGGGAGCGAGGAGGACTTCGCCGCCCTCAACCCCGACACCCCCGAGGTCAAGAAGCACCAGCGGATCGAGCGGGCCAAGGCGCAGGTGGTGGCGGCGATCGAGAACCTGGTCCCGACCCAGCAGTTCAACGTGATCGCCTTCTCGGACAAGACCAAGCCCTGGAAGCCCTCCGTCGTGCCCGCCACCGACGCCAACAAGCGCGCCGCGATCGAGTTCTGCCAGGGCCTGAAGGAAGACGGCGGGACCTACACCGACGAGGCGCTCGAGGCGGCCTTCGCCGACCCCACGATCGACACGATCTACCTGCTGTCGGACGGCGCGCCCATGCGCAAGGTCGGCAACCCGGGCGAGCAGCAGAAGCAGTTCGCCGAGGAGGAGATCCGCAAGATCCTCCACATGGTCCAGGAGCTGAACCGGTTTCGGCGGGTGAAGATCTTCACCTTCGGCATGGACGGCCCCGGGGTGTACCACAAGAAGTGGGGGCCGCGCCCGGTGAGCCTCCCGACCGAGCCCGAGTTCCTGGCGCCGCTGCAGAAGTTCATGCGCGACCTCGCGATCCTGACGGGCGGGGAGCACAAGTCCATCTGAGCCACCGGCGGCAGCCTTGACCGGTCCGGAGCGATCCGGTACACCCGCGCCCCGCGCTCGTCGAGCGCTGGCAGCTGGGAGGTTTCGTGAAGGTCTTGGTGGTCGGGAGCGGCGGGCGCGAGCACGCCCTGTGCTGGAAGCTCGCGCAGAGCCCGCGGGTCGACGAGCTGTTCGTCGCGCCGGGCAACGCCGGCTGCGCCAAGGTCGCGCAGCGGGTCGACCTCGCGCCCAACCAGCTGGACGGGATCACCTCCTTCGTCCACGCCAACAGCATCGACCTGACGGTGGTGGGGCCCGAGGCGCCCCTGTGCGCGGGGCTGGTCGACCGCCTCAACAAGCTGGGCTACAAGGCGTTCGGCCCCGGCAAGGAGGCCGCCCGGCTGGAGGGGTCCAAGGGCTACGCCAAGGCCCTGGCGCGGCAGCACAACATCCCGACCCCCGACTTCAAGGTGTTCCCCAGCGGGCAGGCGGCGATCGCCTACCTGGAGCGGGCCGGCGACTACCCCCTGGTGGTCAAGGCCGACGGCCTGGCCGCCGGCAAGGGGGTCAAGATCTGCGAGACCGAGGAGGAGGCGCGCGAGCACATCCTCGACTGCACCCAGCGCGGCCGCTACGGCGACGCGGGCCAGGCGGTCGTGATCGAGGAGCTGGTGCGGGGCGTCGAGGCCAGCGTCATGACGATCACCGACGGCCAGACCCTGGCGGTGCTCGACCCGGCGCGCGACTACAAGGCGGCCTACGACGGCGACCAGGGGCCGAACACCGGCGGCATGGGCAGCTACTCCCCCTCGCCGATCGAGCCCGGGGTCATGCAGCGGATCGAGGAGAAGGTCCTGATCCCCACCGTCCACGCCATGGCCCGCGAGGGGCACGTGTTCAAGGGGGTCCTGTACGCCGGCCTCATGCTCACGCCGACCGGCCCGCGCCTGCTGGAGTACAACGTCCGCTTCGGCGACCCCGAGACCCAGCCCACCCTCATGCGCCTCAAGAGCGACCTCGCCGAGCTCATGCTGGCGACGGTCGAGGGGCGCCTGGGCAGCTGCACCCTCGAGTGGGACCCGCGCCCCGCCGTGACCGTCGCCCTCACCTCGGGCGGCTACCCCGGCGACTACCGCAAGGGCTTCGAGATCACCGGCATCGGCGCCGCCGAGGCCGACCCGGACGTGGTGGTGTTCCACGCCGGCACCGACCTGCGGGTGGGCAAGCTCGTCACCGCCGGCGGCCGCGTGCTCAACGTGACCGCCCTGGGGGACACCTTGGAGCAGGCCCGACAGAAGGCCTACGCGGCCGCCAAGAAGATCAGCTTCGAGGGCATGGTCTACCGGACCGACATCGCCGCCTCCGCCTGACGCGGATCGCCGGCCCCGCGCGAGCAGCGCGCCTCGCCTGCGCGCAGGAGGAGCCCGACCTCCGCCGGAGCTCGTGGGGAGGAGGCTGTCACGAAGTGGCACGGGCACGGGCACGAAAGAAGCCCTGCGACAGCCTTGGGGGGCACCCCCCCGCTGACCACACCGACCGGAGTGGGGCGTATCATTCCCCCCCCCCCGCGCTCGCGGAGCGCAGGACAGGAGATCGGTCATGGCGCAGGATGACGACGCGGCGGACCTCAAGGACTCGCGGACCTTCGAGAACCTGCTGGAGGCCTTCGCCGGCGACTGCAAGGCCGCCGTGCGCTACCGCTACTTCGCGACCAAGGCCCAGCAGGAGGGCTTCCTGACGGCGGCCAACATCCTGGAGGCCGCCTCCCAGAGCAAGCTGGCTCACGCCCAGGGCCAGCTGGAGTTCCTGCGCGACCTCGGCGACCCCCAGACCCACGCCGAGATCGGCAACACCGGCCGCAACATCCGCTCGGCGATCGAGCGGACCACCTACGAGGAGCAGACCCTCTACCCGGGCTTCGCCCGCACCGCGCGCGAGGAGGGCTTCGACGTGGTGGGCCAGTGGTTCGAGACCCTGGCGTCGGCGGGCAAGAACCACGCCCGCTCGCTGAACCGCGTGCTGGCCGCCTTCGAGAAGGCCTTCGCCGGCGAAGAGGAGGACGAGGAGTAGCGGGTGGACCTCGTCGCCGACGTCGGCAACACACGGGTCCACCTGGCCCTGTTCGAGGGCGCGACCCTGCGCGCGCAGGTGGCGATCCCCCACGACGACCTGGAGTCGGCGCGGCGGGACTGGGACGCCGCCCTGGCCCAGCTCCCGCGGCCCGAGCGGGTGGCGCTGGTGCACGTGGCGCCGCGCGCCGCCGAGGCCTTCGCCGAGTGGACCCGCCGCACCCTCGGCCGGCCGCCGCGGGTGTTCGGCGAGGACCTGCCCTGCCCGATCCCGGTGGAGGTCGAGGCGCCCGAGGAGGTGGGCCCCGACCGGCTGGCGAACGCCGTGTGGGCGGCGCGGACCCACCCCGGGCGGCCAGCGGTGGTGGTGGACCTCGGCACCGCGATCACCTTCGACGTCGTCTCCGCGGCGGGCGCCTTCGTGGGCGGCCTGATCGCGCCCGGCGTCCGGCTGGGCGCGCGCGCCCTGGCGCAGGGGACCGCGCGGCTGCCCCTGGTCGCCCCCGGGGACGGCCCGCCGCCGGTGCTGGGCAAGCGGACCCGGGCCGCGATCGAGGGCGGGCTGGTGTGGGGCGCCGTCGGCCTGGTCGAGACCGCCTGCGCGCGGATCGCCGCCGCCCTGGGGGCCGAGCCGGCGGCGCTGCAGGTCACCGCCACCGGCGGCGACGCCGACCTGATCGCCCCCCACTGCCGCGCGGTGGACGCGGTGGTCCCGGCGGTGACCCTGGAGGGAGTCCGGTTGGCGCTGGTGGAGGGCGCGTGAGGGTCTCGCGGCTCACGCCGCCCGGCCGGGGCGGCGTGGCGCTGATCGCCCTGGAGGGCCCTGCCGCCACCGCCTGGCTGCGGGCCGCCCTGGCCCGACCGCTGCCCCCGGTGAGCGGGGTGGCCGTGGCGCGCCTGAGCGCCCCTGGCGGGGGCGCCGTCGACGAGGTGTTGGTGGCCCGCGCAGGCGAGCACGCCTACCGCCTGGGCTGCCACGGCGGCCCCGCGGTGACCGCCGCCCTGGAGGCGCTCCTCGCCCGAGCCGGCGCGCGGGAGAGCGGCGAGGCCCTCGGTGCCTCGAGCGACCGGGTGCAGGTCGAGGCCGACGCCGCCCTCCCCTTCGCCCGCAGCGCCCTCGCCTGCCAGGTCCTCCTGCGCCAGCGAGCGGGCGCGCTGGCCGAGGCGCTCCGCCCCCTGATCGCGGCCCCCGACGCGACGCCGCTGCGCCGCCTCCTCGCCACCGCCCCCTTCGGCCGCGCCCTCACCGCCGCGCCCCGGGTGGCCCTGATCGGGCGGCCCAACGCCGGCAAGTCCAGCCTCCTCAACGCCCTCACCGGCCGCGACCGCGCGATCGTCTCGGAGGAGGCGGGCACCACCCGCGACGCGGTGGAGGAGGAGGGTGAGGTGGCCGGCCTGGTGGTCGTCCTCACCGACACCGCCGGTCAGCGCGCGGCGGCCGACCCCCTCGAGGCGGCGGGGATCGCGCGGGCCCGCCACGCCGCCGAGGCCGCCGACCTGCGCCTGACGCTCCTCGACGGCGCCCTCGCCGGGGACGAGCGAGAGGCGGCGCTGGCCGAGGCCCTGGCCGTCGCCCGCCCGCGCCTGCTCGCGGTGAGCAAGCTCGACCTGCTGAGCCGTGAGGCGCGCGCCGGCTGGGAGGCGCTCCTCGCCGCCCGGGAGGCGACGGCCTGCCCCGTGTCGGCCCGCACCGGCGAGGGGCTGTCGGCGCTGGAGGAGGCGCTCGGGCGCGCGCTCGTCGGCGACGACCCGGCGGCGCTGGCGACGGGCCCGGTCCTGTTCACCCCCCGCCAGGGCGGCCTGATCGAGGGCGCGCTGCGCGCCCTCGACCGGGACGACCCGCCGCGCGCGGCCCGCTGCCTGCGCGCCCTCCTGGGCGTTCACGACTGACCGCTCCCGATCGGCGTCCCCTGCCCTATGCTGACTGCGCTGGAGGTGCCCCGTGTGGCGTGGCCGGTCCGTGTCCGTGATCTTCCCCACGTACAACGAGAAGGACTCGATCCGCGCCGCGATCGGCGACTTCTTCGCCAGCGGCTACGTGGACGAGGTGCTGGTCGTCAACAACAACGCCGCCCCCGGGACCAGCGAGCAGGTCGCCGGCACCGGCGCGCGCGAGGTGTTCGAGAGCGAGCAGGGGTACGGCCACGCGATCCAGCGCGGCCTGGCCGAGGCCACCGGCGACATGCTGGTCGTGGCGGAGCCGGACGGCACCTTCCTGGGGCGGGACGTGGTCAAGCTGCTCGCCTACAGCGACGAGTTCGACTACGTGATCGGCACCCGGACCACCCACGAGTACATCCTCGACGGCGCGAACATGGACGTGTGGCTCAAGTGGGGCAACGTCGCCGTGGCCAAGGCCGTGGAGGTCCTGTTCAGCTCCTCCATGTTGAGCGACGTGGGCTGCACCCTGCGGCTGATCCACCGCGACGCGTACCAGCGGATCCGCCACCGGTTCACCGTGGGCGGCTCCCACTTCGGCCTGGAGATGACGCTGATCGCCCTCACCTCGGACCTGTCGGTCACCGAGATCCCCGTGAACTACGACCGGCGGGTCGGCACCTCGTCGGTCACTGGAGACCGGGTGAAGGCGGTCCGGCTGGGGGCGACCATGTTCGGCATGGTCCTCGACCGAGCCCTGCGCTGGAAGGTGGCGCAGCGGATCCACCGGATCCCCAGCACCCGGCGCCGGGCGGCGCCGACCGCCCCGCCCGAGCCGGCGCCCCCGCCGGCGCGGCGCGCCGCCGACCCGGCGCTCGACAAGACGCTGGGCTAAGGCGGCGGCTCTACCTCCAGCGACTCGCCGCGGAGCGCGCGCCGCGCGGCGGCGGCGAAGGGCGCCTCGCGCGGGTCCTGGCCGTACCGCGCGAGGTAGCGGTGGAAGGCGGCGCGGGCCGCCTCCTCGCGACCCGCCTGGTGGAGCGCCACCGCCACCTCGAAGGCCGCCCGGGCGCCCAGGCGCGGCCAGCGCCGCAGCAGCGCCTCGTACAGCGCCACCGCCTCGTCGGTGCGCCCCGCGCGCGCCAGGGCGGACGCGGCCTCGGAGAGGGCGTCGAAGGCGTCGGGCTGCCGGCGGGAGGCTTCGTGGTAGTGCCTGAAGGCCGCGTCGTGGTCCCCGCGCGCCGTGGCCAGCACACCGAGCTGGTAGTGGACCAGCGCCCGGTCGGGCGCCAGGGCGAGGGCCCGGTCGAGGAGCGCCCTGGCCCGCTCCAGGTCGCCCTGCTCGCGGGCGGCGCCCGCCAGGCTCGTGAGGGCGATCACGTTCTGGGGCTGACGCTCGACCACGTGCGCCCACAGGGTGGCGTCGTCCCGCAGCGCAGGCGCCAGCCGCAGGCTGTTGACCGCGCACAGCGCCAGGTACGGGGCCACCAGCAGGGCGAGGCGCCGGCGCCGGCAGGCGGGGCGGGGCAAGGCCCCCGCCGCCCCCCAGGCCGCGACCGCCGCCAGCAGGGCGAACCCGGCCGAGGGCACGTACACGTAGCGCTCCGCGTACACGATCCCGTGGGGGACCAGGTTGAGGTAGGGAGCCAGAGCGAGGAAGAACCAGGCCGCGGCGAAGCCCAGCGGCGGGCGCCGCCGGCACAGCCACACCGCCCCCGCGGCGGCGAGGCCGACCACCAGGAGGCCGCTCACCACGTCGAGGTCGAGGCGCAGGCGCCAGGGCTGCTCGGCGAACAGCTGCGGATCGGTCGGCAGGACCAGCCGGCGCAGGTACTGGCGGACCACGCTGGCGTCGGTGAACAGGATCGCCTTCCAGGCGGGCTCGGGGTGGCGCTTCACCACGAACTCCGCCGAGGCGGCGCCGAACTGCGCCAGCAGGCCCGTGTAGAAGCGGACGAACAGGGCGGCGGGCGCGGCGAACGCCGCCACGGTCACGGCCCGGGCCGCCCAGGGGCGTCCGCGCGGCGCCAGCAGCACCTCCGCCGCCCCGATCAGCAGCGGCACGCACACCGCCGAGGCCTTGGCCCCGAGCGCCAGCACGAACAGCAGCCAGGCGAGGCCGAACCGCCCCCGGCGGCGGGCCCCGTCGGACGCCCGCAGGCCATCGAGGTACTGGCACAGGGCCAGGACCACCAGCAGGGTCGACAGGGGGTCCTTGCGCCCCGACACCCACACCACTGACTCGGCGTGGATCGGGTGCAGGGCGAAGATCAGCGCCGCGGTGAGGGCGATCGCCTCGCGGGCGCGGGGCAGCACGGCGGGCGACAGCGCGCCCGGCCAGGCGAGCAGCCGCCGGAACAGCCCCAGCACCGCCACCGACGCCGCCCCGTGGAGCAACAGGTTGCCGGCGACGAACCCCCAGGGTCGGTCGCCGGTGAGCGCGAACTGCAGCATGTACGTCAGGTCGCGCAGGGGCAGGTACTCCTCGCGCGCCGGCCACGGCGAGAGGCAGCGCCACAGGTTGGCGGGGGTGAGCGCGCGCAGGAAGGGCTGCTCGACCAGCACCCGATCGTCGTCGATCCCTATGAACCCGTTGCCGAGCGCGGTGACGAACACCAGGGTCCCGGCCAGGAACACCAGCAGGGCGTGCAGGCGCTGGCGGGCTCGGTCCTCGGGGGAGGGGGCGTTCACCGGGCTGACGTTAGCCCGGGCTCCATCGTCCGTCGAGGCTCACTCCGGCACCCGCCACAGACGCACCGTCTGGTCTCGGCTGCAGGTGGCGACCGTCTTGCCGTCGGGGCTGAACGCGATCCGGGTGGCGCCGACGCCGTGGCCGTCGTAGGCGGCGAGGCGCTCCCCGCTCTCGAGGTCCCAGATCCACACGAAGCCGGACAGCCCGACCGCGGCGATCCGGCGGCTGTCGGGCGAGAAGGCGATCTGGGCGTAGGCCCACGAGCCCCATGCGGGCTGGAGCGCGGTCATGTCCCCGCCGCGGGCCAGCCCCCCCACGGTCACTCCATTGGCGATCCAGGCCAGGCGCGCGCCGTCGGGGGAGTAGGAGACCGCCTTGTCGCCCGGATACCAGCGCGCCGCGAGCTTCTGCTTGTCGCGCAGCCGCCAGCGCGCGCAGGCGGCGCCCGCCGCGCTGACCAGCAGCTCCTCGCCATCGGGGGAGAAGGCCGCGATCGGGTCCTCGAGGGGCAGGAGCCGCAGCAGCTCGGCCGGCCCCTCCGAGGTCACCTCCACCACCACCACGCTCGCCTGGCGGGGCTCGGAGCCGAAGTAGCCGCGGGCGTGGGCCAGCCGTACCCGATCGGCCCCGCTCCAGGCCGCGAGGAGCCGCAGGTGGACCTCCGGCTGCCCGCCCACCCCCTGAGCGTGATACAGCTCGAGGTCGTGGCGCGCCGTGCGCCTGGCGCCGGCGGTCAGGGCCCGCCGCGCCACCACGGCCCCCTCCGCCACCCACACAGCGTCGCCGTCCGTCTCGAACCCCAGCCACTGGGTGTCGTCCCGAAAGTCGCGCGGGACCTCGCAGGGGGTCGGCCCGCGCAGGCGCCGCTCCTCGCTCCCCGAGGCCACGTCCCACAGGATCAGCTCGCCGTCCCGGGCCATGCTCGCGAGGCGCCGGCCGTCCGGCGCGAAGGCGATCGCGCGCACCGGCACGCTGCCCAGGTCCTTGTCGAACCCCTCGTCGGTGAAGGTGCCGACCGCCGCGGCCAGGAAGCTGCCGTGGCCGCTGAACCAGCCCCCCAGGCGGCGCACCTCGCCGCGGGCCGGGATCCAGGTGGACAGGTAGGCCAGGGCCAGGACGGCCGCCGGGAGGGCGGCGGCGACCCGTCGCCAGGGCAGCGGCGGCCGCCGCCGCGGCAGCTCGACCTCCAGCCTCGGGGCGGGCGGCTCCTGCTCCCCCTTGCGGAGCGGCGCCCGCGGCGGCGGCGCCTGGGCCGGGGAGGTCCAGGCGGCCGCGCAGCCGATCGTGGGGCAGCGCGGCAGCTCCTGACTGCAGGCGTAGTGGAGCTGGGTCCCGCAGCCGTCGCAGGTGATCGCCGGCTCGGCGCCCAGCGGCTCGCGGCAGAACACGCACTGCTGCATGGGCCACACCTTAGGCGAGTTAAGGCCTTCGCGCCGCCTCCTCTCGTAAATGTCTGCGCCACCCATTAAGTTCCGCCGCACCTGCGGGAGGTGGCTGGTGGCGGGAGCGGAGCGGGAGGTGCTCGACGCGGCGGGGGTGGAGCGGGCGCTCGACGCCATCGCCGCGCAGATCCTCGAGAACGGCGACGGCGTGGAGCGCCTGGCGATCATCGGGATCCGCCGACGCGGGGTCCCCATGGCCGAGCGGCTGACGGCGAAGGTCGCCGCCCTGGCGGGCGGCGCGGCCCCCCGCACCGGCGCCCTGGACATCACCCTGTATCGCGACGACCTGACCCTGGTGGCCGATCAGCCGGTGGTGTCGGGGACCGAGATCAGCTACCCCGTGGACGGGCTGCGGGTGGTGCTGACCGACGACGTGCTGTTCACCGGGCGCACCGTCCGCGCCGCGATCGACGCCCTGTTCTCGCTGGGCCGCCCGGCCAAGATCGAGCTGGCGGTGCTCGCCGACCGGGGCCACCGGGAGCTGCCGATCGAGGCCACCTACGCGGGGACGCGAATTCAGACCACCCGCGACGAGGCCGTGCACGTGAACCTGCAGGAGATCGACGGCGACGACGGGGTGTCGGTCGTGCCGCTGGAGGGCCGATGAGCCGCGAGGAGCGGGGGCGCGCCGAGCGCCCCACCACGCCCTGGAACCGCCGCCACCTGCTCGGGCTGCGCGACCTGAGCGCCGAGGAGCTGCTGGCGATCCTCGACACCGCCCAGGGGTTCGAGGAGATCTCCACCCGCTCGATCCGCAAGGTCCCCACCCTGCGGGGCAAGGTGGTGGTCAACTGCTTCTTCGAGCCCTCCACCCGCACGCTGCTGTCGTTCTCGCTCGCGGCGCAGCGCCTGTCGGCGGACGTGCTCAGCTTCAGCATGGAGGCCTCGTCCACCAAGAAGGGCGAGACCCTGATCGACACCGCCAAGAACATCGAGGCCATGGGCGTCGACATCTTCGTCGTCCGCCACGGCGCCCCGGGCGCCGCCGCGGTGCTGGCGCGCCACCTCGACGCCTGCGTGGTCAACGCCGGCGACGGGGCGCACGAGCACCCCACCCAGGCCCTGCTCGACATGTACACGATCCGCAAGACCGTGGGCCGGATCGAGGGGCTCACGGTGGCGATCGTGGGCGACATCGGCCACAGCCGCGTCGCCCGCAGCAACATCTGGGGCCTCCAGAAGCTGGGCGCCAAGGTGGTGCTGGTGGGGCCGCCCACCCTGGTGTCGGGCAAGTTCGCGCAGCTCGGCTGCGAGGTGTCCCACGACCTCGACGAGGTGCTCGAGCGGGCGGACGTGATCAACATGCTGCGGATCCAGCGCGAGCGGCAGGGGAGCCTCAACTTCCCCTCCACCGCCGAGTACTCGCGCCTGTTCGGCCTCACCGAGCGGCGGCTGCGGCGGGCCAAGCCCGACCTGGTGGTCATGCACCCGGGCCCGATCAACCGCGGCGTGGAGATCTCGCCCGAGGTGGCGGACGGGCCGCGCTCGGTGATCCTCCAGCAGGTGTCGGCCGGGCTGGCGGTGCGAATGGCGGTCCTGTATCTGGTGGCGGCGGCCAAGGAGCGGGCGACGGAGCCCGCCGC